>JAKSDL010000710.1 GCA_022360105.1 Pseudomonadota bacterium | reverse complement strand
TCCTTACCCAACCAAATCCGATAGATAACCAACTCTAAGTCCGGTTTATTTCAACATTCTACTAAACAATTGACATATTTGAGAGTGTTAAGTAATTTGTTGTTTCATATGTTTTGATAAGTGAATACACATTTTTATTTTAACCAATCAAGAAGGAAATTTTATGAAAAAGCTTCTGGGTAAGATGACATTTTTTGGTCTCACTTTCTTCCTCACCAATGCTGTTCAAGCTGGACCGGTTGAAGGTAACATAGATACTTTGAAGGTTGATGATAATTCTTACATTTATTTTTCACTGAAGGATGGAGGAAGTGCCGAAAACAGCTGCAGCAGTGACTCATTTATTGTGTTTCCCACTCTTACTCGCTTCAATGAGATTTATGATCTTTTACTGCTTGCAAAATCAAACAATTTAAGAGTCGTGACAGGTATTAGCGGATGCCAAGACAACGGCACTTTTGGAAATATTATTGCGATTACCATAAAGTAACCGCTTAAATTTGAGGTGAAGGGGTCTCACATGAATCTTTGTATTTTCGTAAGATCACAATGACCTCGAACCGAATTCCAACATCCCTTTCAAACTTCAATTCCTAAACTCCCAAGTTCCCAAATCTCCAAATGTAACCCAGTTTTTCATTTTGAAATTTTCATCCAAACCCCAGCCAACCTCAAAACAAGGACCCCCCAAACAGCCTGCCACCCTAATCATCTTGAAAGGCTCAGTGAAGGGGTCATGCTTGCATCTTTGTATTTTCGCAAAAAGACGATGAGCCCAAACCGAATTTTGACATCTTCTTCAAACCTCAATTCCTAAGTTCCTAATTCTCCAGACGTAATCCAGGTCTTTCGTTTAGATATTTTTGTACAAAGCCAAGCAACCACAAAATAACGACGCCCCCGAAAACTCACAATTACGAAATCCCAAATGTAAACCATTCCCTTCCCACCCAAATCCAACCAAAAAATCCACCAATCCTCACTAATCTCCAGTCGGTCACTTCAAGAATAAGATCCTAATTATACGATAAAAATAAAGTTTTAATTGGAAGCAAAATGTTTTTGTCCTTAAGATCAAAACATGCTAAAAACACTCGTCATTAGTAAGTTTGCAAATCGTTTAGGAAATTCTCGTACTTGTGATTTTATGTGTTCTCTAACCAACTAAACATTATTGAAACCGGTTTATGTTGCGAACCAAAATGGTATATACGAAATATCAGAATCACTGTTCAATTCTGCCACAAATACCACCAAATCCAGTGTTAATTGATTAGCAGATACATAATCAATGTTCAGTTTTCAAGTTTTCGAATACTACTATTATGTTTTTTTCCAATGATTAAGCGGAGAAAGTTGTGACTTTTAAAATCATTTTAATAATTTGCTCCATCTGTGGTTTTATGATGGTTAGTGGTGGAATTGTTCTTCTGTACAAGGGCATTATAACTCTTGCGGCAACGCCCTCCGATAAAGCTTTGTCGATTGAATTTAAGAAATATTTTCGTCTTACAACTCAATATCCTGCCCTTGGAATTTTTTTAATTGGTCTAGCGTTCGTGTTAGTGGCTTTGATTTATGCTAAGCCACCATTAATCTCATCCATTGAATTTCGGGGTAGAGCTAATAATGTTCGTGATCATTTAAAGGTATTTGTTCAGGCTGATCAATGGCCGGTTTCGACCAGTTCGCAGGGAAGAGTGCATGGAGTTATTCACCCAAATTTAGATATTCTATGGGTGAAAATAACAGCTCCGGGTTACAGGCCTATTGTCACCTCAGTATCAAACGAAAATATCATCAATGGGGTTGCTGATCTTGGTGAGATCTCTCTTGAAAGAGTTGTGGATGAAATTCAAACTGACCCGACTCAAATAAGTTCATTACCAGATAATTTTAATGCTTCATCTCTTAATGAAGGCGGTTCATTTGGGGGTACAAGATGATAACTCAAAAAAAACTACTTTTTTGCTTATTCGTAATCTCAATACTTTGGGTAGGTATTTCAACGACAAGTTATGCTCAATCAGCCCAGATTCAAGGAAGTGTCATTGATGGCAGAAACAATGCTCCCGTTCCAGGATTGACAATATCTCTAATTCATCAAAATTTCGGCAGAAGTGTTCCTTCTACAACAGACGGATTTGGACGTTTTGTTTTTTTCAATATTCCCATTCATTCCCAACCGTACTTTTTGGAAGTTTACTGGGGGAATAGGCTGATGTATCGAAATAGAATACTAGTTAGAGGGCCTGTTTTTTTGCCTCCGATCATACTCTGAACTGTAGGGTCCAGGCTTGCATCTTTGTATTTTCGTTAAATTATGATGACCTCGAATCGAATTCCAATATCCTCTTCCACCCCTCCCAAGTTCCTGGGTTCCCAAATCTTCAAACATAAAAAGCCCAGGCAACTGCAAAACAAAGATGTTCCCAACAACCCACAGTTTGGAAATCCTCAAATCTTAACCACTCCCTCTCCATAAGCGCTT
>JAKSDL010000212.1 GCA_022360105.1 Pseudomonadota bacterium | reverse complement strand
GCATCTGAATTTGAGCTACTTTCATTGTCATTGACCTTTTATTAAATAAAAACAGGCTGGGTGCTTTCGTATTGGTTTCGATAGTCAAGAAATAATGTACCAAATGAAATCAGTCCACCTTTTTAACGATCTTATTGTTTTTCCGTGGCAACTGGCTTCAAAGGCCCGGTTAGCTGCCTTGCAAAAAACAAACAACAGGTGTACTTGTTCAGTATAATTACCTCTTGTCTGCTTTCACCACAACGAAACGAAAGGCACGAAGCTTTTCAAAAATCAGTTTCTGACCTCCATAAGATCAGTCGATGTAATAACTGAAGTTTCTTGACATCATTGATAGCCCTTTCTACCTTGATAGAACAGGAGAAAGACTATGATAAAAACAACTTCAGTGCCGGTTTGTGAATACGAATTTGCTGATCCCTGCGGGATTGTAATTTTTGGGGCCTCCGGAGATTTATCCAGCCGCAAGCTGTTACCTTCTTTATATGAATTGTTCCGAAGAAAGCGAGTGCCGGATAACTTTTTTATTGTTGGCGTAGCCAGATCCGAATTGACTGATGAGTCGTTTAAAGAGCTGGTTTCTGCTGCAGTATTGAATGACTCCTCCGGTGAATCCAACATCACCAGGATTGCCGATTTTCTTGACAGGTGCTTCTACATTTCGGGTCAGTACGACGAAGCTGACACTTACACCAAACTTGCACATTTAACCACTGAACTCAGTCAAACATTTAATACCCTGGGCAATGTCATTTTCAACCTGGCTACGCCTCCTAATCTATACAACATCATAGTTGAGAAACTTTCGAAGGGTGGACTGATCAAAAAGGGCCAGGATGCAAATCCCTTTAACCGTGTCATCATCGAAAAACCCTTTGGCAGGGATCTTGAGTCTGCGGTGGCCCTTAACAAAGAATTACTCGCTTTTCTGGATGACAATCAGATCTATCGAATCGATCACTACCTGGGAAAGGAAACGGTGCAGAACATCCTGGCATTTCGTTTTGCCAACCTGATTTTTGAAAACGTCTGGAACAGAACCTATATTGATCATGTGCAGATTACGGTGTCCGAAGAATTGGGTGTGGGACACAGGGCGGGTTATTTTGACCATTCAGGACTGGTCAGGGACATGCTGCAGAATCACATCCTTCAGCTTTTGGCTTTGGTAACCATGGAAGCCCCGGCGAAATTCGATGCGGATATGATCCGTGATGAAAAGGTAAAGGTAATGAAGGCCATTCGCCCTTACACAGTCAGTTCAACGCCTTCAACGATGATTCGGGCGCAATACCGGGAAGGGGTCATCAAAGGTGAAAAAGTAAAAGGCTACTTGGATGAAAAAGGTATTGATTCCCAATCGTCTACCGAAACCTTTATGGCAACAAAGTTGTTTATAGATAACGCCCGTTGGGAAGGAGTTCCCTTTTACCTTCGTGCAGGCAAAGCTTTGAAGGAAAAGAAAACGCAGATCGCTGTGGTTTTCAAGCAGGTACCCCACAGCATGTTTGTTGCCAATATCAACGAGAATCCCCTGGGCCCCAATGTACTGATATTTGGAATTCAGCCTGAACAGGGTGTTTTCCTGAAATTTCAAGCCAAAGCCCCTGGCTCAAAAATGTGCCTTCATCCTTTGGAGATGGAATTCAACTATTCCGATGTCTTTGGACTGGAAATGTCGGATGATTATGAAACGCTTCTTCTGGATTGTATGATCGGTGACCAAACCCTTTACTGGAGTGAAAAAGGAGTCGAGGTTTCCTGGGAGTTGTTCACCCCGGTTTTAGAGGAATGGAGCAGATCCGACTCGGAAGACGGCGAATCAAATCTACTTTATTATGAAGCTGGCTCCTGGGGACCTAAAGAAGCGTTTGAGTTTATTGAAAAAGACAACAGAGAGTGGATAATAAAATAATGGAATTGCGCAATTACAAGGACAAAGAAGAGATGAGTAGTGCTGTAACTGATTATACAGCAACTTTGATCAATAAAATAACAAACTCAGGTCGGGTCTTCACCCTGGCAGTTTCCGGCGGAACCTCACCTGTTCGCTTCTATGAATTGCTTGCGAAAGAATCGCTTGACTGGTCCAAAGTCAAGCTATTGCTTGTCGATGAAAGAAAGGTTGATCAATCCCATATCGACAGCAATGCCGGAATGGTACACAAATCACTTGTTTCAAAAATAGATATTCCTTCAGAAAATGTCATCTTCCCCGATACGTCCATCTCAAATCCGGCTGCATGCGCTGAAGAATACGAGAGACGCATTTGCAGCCATTTTGGAAATGATTTACCTGTAATTGACCTGGTTGCCCTGGGAGTAGGACCGGATGGCCATATCGCCTCTTTGTTCCCCAATGAAGACTTTGATCCTGACGATAAAAGGCTGATCATTTCAACCAAAGCTCCTGCTCAATTCAAAGTTGCTGAACGTATCACCATGACCTTGAATGTGATCAATAAGGGCACAATGCGCATTTTTGTGATTGCCGGTAAAGGAAAACAGGACATGATCCAACGAACAATGTCCGGAGATAAATCGATCCCGGCTGGTTTTATAAAAGATCCCTGCTTGATTTACACCGACTCAACCACATAAGGTGGGTTCAGGCAATTGTCTAACCCTCCCATGGCAAGCCAAACCTTTGCCCAGCAACACCTCACAGAAATCTAATTTCTAAACTTGCCAAATTTAAAATGTATCAAACCGTTGCCAAGCAACACATACCGAAAATCTTAAATCATCAATCTAAAATCTAAAATGCCCTATCTAGGGTATTTGATTCGAACATTCTGAGAATTATCCCAGCGATCAAATTCCTGAGGCAATCCTGATGCGTATTGATTTTTCGGTTTCTGTTCCTTTTTCTTCGAATCTTTTAAGAAAAGCCCTTTTGGGAAAATTGAAGCAATTAATGAGAATTTCATTTTATTCTCCATATTAAGTTTCTTTATTTAAAGTATCTTGATGTCAAGATATATAAATTTTAAAATATCGTCAAGAATCTTGACATCAAGGTATTTTATGTTACTGTTTTCCCATGAAAAAAGATCATGTAGACCAGATAAAAGCCCAATGGGAAAAAGAAAAGCCAGAAATTGATGTGTCGCCAATGGAAGTCATCGGTCGAATATCCCGGATATCTCGTCATATCGATCGACTTCTGCAGGAAAACTATTCAAAATTCGATTTGAACGGAGGAGAGTTTGATGTTCTGGCAACACTGCGGCGATCCGGAAAGCCTTATCAATTGATTCCGACAGAAATGTTCCAAACGATGATGCTCTCATCCGGAGCCATGACAAATCGTCTGGATCGTTTGGAAAAAGCCGGATTAATTGAAAGAACACCTAATCCTGAAGATCGCAGGGGAATTCTGGTAGGATTGACAAAACAGGGCCTTGAGTTGATCGACAGGGCTTATCCTCTCCATATTGCCCATGAGGACAAAATGCTTAAATCCCTATCGGCCAATGAGCGCGATTCGTTAAAAGAGATACTACGCAAATTGTTAAGGAGCTTTGAAAAATAAAAGCCAATCAGTAAGCACAGCTTTCATCAAATCTGGATTGAAGTAGATTACAAACGGTAGGGCGCTCCTGCGTGGCCGCCGGATGATTCGATAGAGAAAATGAATAAAAATTTGCAACAAATAAAAAATCCTTCCAGATCAGCCACTTAAGCAATACCATAGGTTCAACGCATTCACCACCCCATTCTTTTTTTGCTGCCATGAAGCAAACTTTAATCAAACAGAAAGCAAAGCTTTCATCGTTTTGAAATCCAAAATCTTAACTCATATTATTAAAATACCCTTAAAAATCATTTTTCCAATGACATTAACGTTGACCTTCAATATGTAAGAAATTTATTTTAAGGGATGTTTGCCGAAACCGGTTATAGCAAGCTCCACCAAAAGACTAATTAACGGTTAAATTAATGTCGGATGAAACCATTTGCCTGGTCGGCAATGTAAATGTCGGTAAATCAACCATTTTTAATGGTTTGGCGGATAAAAAACAAAATGAAGTGATCAGTCCCGGAACCTCGGTAAGCTATAACACATCGACCGTCCGGGGAAAAGAGAGTGTTTTGGTTGATCCTCCCGGAATCAACTCATTGATTGTGTCCAGTGAAGACGAAAAAGTCTCGCGCAATCTGATTGTGACCAGAAAAGTGGATAAGATTATCCAGGTCTTGGATGCTCACAACATGATTCGCAGTATTTCACTGGCTCTTCAGTTTTCTGAGTTTGAAATTCCCACCATTTTTGTCCTGAACAAAGACGACATGGCCCAGATCCGTGGTATCAGTGTTGATGCTGAAAAGCTTTCTGTTCTGTTTGGCGTAAAGGTAATAAGGGCCGTAGCCAGGGAAAAGCAAGGGATTGCAGCACTAAAAGATGCCCTTGAATACAGTTCTGTACCCAAAAAACTGCTTGAATTTCCCAAGGATATCGAAATCGCCCTGCAACAAATTGCCGATCTCCTTGATGGCAAGGTTCATTCTCCCAGGGGTGAAGCCCTATTAATGCTCACCGATGACACCTACATGAAGCGCAATGGGGCATCTGTTCTTAATCCGGTATCCTTTAAAAAATGCCAAACGATCAAACAAGAGTTGGAGGCGCAAAGGAGAAAACCGATTAACCTGGTATTGTCAGAGTTGTTCATGTTTCATGCAACCAGACTGGTTGCGGAATTTCAGCAAAAAAAACCTGTCTTCACAATGCCTTTTATGACAGTGCTGGGGAGACAAGCATCCCAGCTACCCATCGGTATTCCCATGGCACTGGCCGTGTTCTTTTTGATGTATCTTTTTGTAGGAAAACTTGGAGCAGAGTATTTGGTTGGTTTTATAGAAGGCAGGATTTTTGAGGGATTCATTGTTCCGGAAGTAAGCCGGTTGGTTGATCATATGGGACTCCCCTGGCTGACGGAAATGTTCTGCGGTGAATTCGGGCTGGTTAGCATGGGCTTGAATCTGGCTTTTGGAGTCTTGTTACCGGTTCTGCTAACATTCTATGTCTTTTATGGGTTAATGGAGGATTCCGGCTACCTGCAGCGGCTATCCATCCTCTTAAACAACGTTTTTCGAAAAATGGGAATGAACGGCAAAGGGGTGATGCCCTTGATCATGGGATTCAGTTGCATCACCATGGCGATTATGACTGCCCGCATGCTTGACACTAAAAAAGAAAGATTTGTTATCTCCCTGCTCTTATCGCTGGGGATTCCCTGTGCTCCGTTGTTCGCTGTGATGTTCGTTATATTTGCCAAACTGCACTGGTCTGCCATGCTTGTGGTGTTTGGAACCATTGTTATTAAAGTCCTCCTTGCCGGAGTCATCATAAACAAGCTGATTCCAGGCCGATACAGTGGATTCATCATCGAAGTCCCCACCTTGCGAATACCAGATATTCAACCAATCATAAGACGTGCCGTGACCAGGCTGGTTTTTTTCCTGAAGGAGGCTGTTCCGGTGTTTTTATTGGCATCACTGGGTCTGTTCGCTTTTGACAGGTTGGGTGGACTGGATATGGTCAGGACCATAGCCGATCCGGCTGCGAAATGGTTGTTGGGACTGCCCGAACACAGTGTAGAAATTCTTGTAATGACCCTGGTACGTCGTGAAGCCGGAGCAGCCCTACTGGATCAGTTTTTTGGACAGGGATACTTCAACGGTGTGCAGGCAGTAGTGATGTTAATTGTAATGACATCCCTGTTACCCTGCGTTAATGCAGTGATTGTATTATTTAAAGAAAGAGGCTGGAAACAGGCCACAAGCATTGTTACAGTTGTTATACCCACGGCGATCATTACAGGGACCCTGGTTAACTACATGTGTATTCTTTTCAACATCAGCTTTATCCCATAAGGATTGATCATCATGGAAAACTATAAGGAAGAAATATTGGAAGCTGTTTGGACGGCTGAAGAACAGGGAGAGCAGACACTTGAAAAGGTGCAGACATTTTGTCCCAAGGTGGAACTGAAAGCTGAGTTTCTCGATTCGATGCAGCAGTCAAACCTACTTCGAACAGAAGGGGGGCAACTACTTTTCACCCCCAAGGGGCGTGACATAGCCAGAAAAGTAGTAAGACGACATCGCTTGACAGAATGTCTGATGGGCTATGTTTTGAATCTTGATCCCGAAACCATGGAACGGGTTGCTTGTGAGACCGAACATTCCTTGCTTCCTGAAGTCGAATCATCCATCTGTATTTTGCTGGGGCATCCCGAATATGCTCCCGACGGCACAAAGGTACCATCAGGTGACTGCTGCACTAATGGCAGCACACATATTGAAAAAACCATCGTTTGTATTTCCGAATGCGAACCGGGTGAACGTATTAAAATCGCCTACATCCGCTCCAAAAGCCACGAACGCCTGCAGCAACTGTCTGCCTTTGGAATCATGCCTGGATTAAGAGTTCGCCTGCTTCAAAAACACCCTGCCTACTGTCTCCAATTCGAAAACTCCGAAATCGCCATCGACCGCGAAATCGCTCATGATTTATATGTCTGGAAGGTGGAGTAGTTACAAGTGGTTCCCGGTGGCCTCGAAAGGTCCAATCTCATTTAGTAAAGTATGACAATTTATCTGGATCTTGATTAAAGCAGATCACAAGCGATAGGGCTGGTTTACCTCCCCGCCGACAATCTTTTCCACGACTTCATTTTAAAATAATCGGATGGTTTGTCCTGTTTATGCGAGATGATCTCGGGAGGATTATCCCCTACGGTAATTTCAGCTTTCAATTCAAGAATATCGGCATATTCGGCCGCACGTTGTAGAAGATTTCCGGTACTTTTTATGATCTGCTTTGGTTTTTTCCCTGCATCAAATTCCCGGCGCCACTTGGTGGTGCTATCCACTTTATCATTCCGTAACTTATTACCATCACCTTCAGTAAATTGCCAAAATCCTGCTTCCAGCGTTTCATTAAATTTTGGTAGCTGGGTTTTTGGTGAGTTCAAGTTTATACATTGGATGGTCAACGTTGCTTCGATCGCTTGTTTTTTCATAAATACCGATACCTCCGAAAACTATACTTTCTTTTTTTTCCAGCCACCTTTGTTAAACAGCCATAAGGTAAAGAGGCCTACAGAAGTTTCCGAGATAAAAACACCCCAAAATACACCGCTGTGCTCCCATCCCATTTGAATGGCTAAGAAGTAGCAGGTTGGAATCTGGATGAGCCAGAAAAAGACAAGATTGATTTTTGTCGGTGTTATTGTGTCACCAGCGCCGTTAAAGGCCTGAACCGCAACCATCCACCAGCCATAAACAACAAAAGAAAAGGAGAGGATTCGCAGCCACTCAGCTCCAATGGCTATAACCGTTTCATCGGCAGCAAAAATAGTCATTAATGAGCGGTTAAATACAAAATACAGGATGGAAACACCAAATAAGAACACCATGTTGTAGCTACCAATTCTCCAAACGGAAGCTTCGGCACGTTCCGGACTGTCGGCTCCAAGATTCTGTCCCACCAGTGTTGCCGCGGCATTGGACAACCCCCATGCCGGCATAAGAGTGAACATCAAAACACGCAAGGCAATGGTTGAACCGGCAACAGCCTCACTGCTGATTCCTGCCAAAATCCTCATCAGGAAAATCCAGGATGTCACCCCGATAGCCATTTGTCCGATTCCACCAAGAGAGGTCTTAAGTATGTTCAGTATCACTTTCATCCGCAACGAGATTTGTGATACTTTCGCTTGAATGTGCTTCCCTCCGCCAAACAAAATCCAAAATTGCGTTAGTACTCCGACGCCTCGACCAATATTAGTAGCAATGGCTGCTCCCTGAATGCCCATTTCCGGAAACGGCCCCCACCCGAAAATGAGAATCGGGTCCAGTATGATATTGATCCCGTTTGAGATCCAAAGCACAATCATGGCACTGGATGCATCCCCAGCCCCCCTGAATACTGCATTGATAACAAACAATAAAATAATGACCGCATTGCCCCCCAACATCCATTGTGTATATCGATATCCATGCTCAATAGCCCAGGCGTCGGCACCCATTAAACGAAGCAAGTCTTTGGCAAAGAAAATTCCGGCAATTGCAAACGGTATCGAAGCAATTAATGCCAGGATAATTGATTGTATGGCAGTGACTCCGGCTTCTTCCTGCTTCTTTTCCCCAATTCTGCGGGCAATTATTGCGGTTACGGCTGTGGCAAGACCCATGGCGATGGAATATAAAATGTATAAATATGATTCCGTAAGGCCTACCGTTGCCACGGCTGAGGCACCAAGTTTTCCAACGAAGTAGATATCGACGACAGCAAACGTCGATTCCATCACCAGTTCCAGGATCATGGGGACTGCCAGAAGAAAAACCGCTTTCTTGAGGTCGATTTTGGTATAGTCTGCCTCGATTCCGGTTAGCGCATCTTTAAACTGCTGCCACATGGAATCATTCGCAACCGAAAGTTCCGTATCCCGAGTGTGTGTTTCGTCTGACAATATTCCCCCTTAGCCCGTATTCAGAAGTTTGTTCATCACATTCCTCTGCAATTTTGCTTCAAACTGTGCAAAGTGATCAAATCGAAGTAATCAAGAGTCAAAAATCTAATTCCTGATTTTAACAACACATTTTTTGTAAAAATACAAAATTCTTTTTAATCTGCTTAAATATTGATTTTATTGATTTATGAGATGACCAGGCTACACCGGCTTTTCCTACAGGATCAGCACGATATACTCTTCCGAAGAAAAACCGGCACCAGCTGTAGCATGAACAACTCATTACCCATCAACCCCGATCAGTCAACAATTAAGAGTTGTTAACAGCTAATTGCAATTTTTCCCTCACCTTTTGATCTTGACAAAAAAGCGGTGGAATGAGAGTAAAATAGGGCATGATCCGTTGTTTCATTTGGGAAATGCTTCCAAGTTTGCATGGGGGCAAT
>JAKSDL010000708.1 GCA_022360105.1 Pseudomonadota bacterium | reverse complement strand
CTTCTGTATCGATGCATTGGCTGCTACTATGTTCGCAAATAGACCGGATCACCATCTGCGGTAGCGAGTACTGCTGCCTGGCCAGGACCAGCGGTACACCTTCTTTGATGATACCGGCCTTTTCCCTGGCGATGTTATCGATGCTCCTGCCCAGCACAGCGGTATGATCCAGTCCGATCTGGGTGATGACCGATACCAGCGGTGTGATGACATTGGTGGCATCGAGCCGTCCTCCGAGTCCCGTCTCTATGACAGCGATATCCACCGGTCTATCCGCAAAGCACAGATAGGCGCAGGCTGTCATGACTTCAAAAAATGTGGGCAGCTCATGGCCCTGTCGTGCTATACTGTCGCAGGCCTCAAAGACCCTTTTTAGATATCCTTCCATTTCATCATCAGAGATCATCAGGCCATTGAGACGGATGTATTCGTTATATATTTGCAAATGAGGAGATGAAAAAAAACCGGTCTCCAGGCCAGCTTCCCGCAGGATACTCTCGATGTAGGCGCAGGTCGACCCTTTTCCGTTTGTCCCTGCTACGTGGATACAGGCGACCCCTTCCTGTGGATCCCCTAGGTACTTGAGTAATCTTTTGATGGATATGAGCCCCGGGATACTCCGGCCATCTTGATAGAGTTGAAATAGTCGCTCTTTCACCGTTGTCATCATGGATTACTCTGTGACCGCTATGGTATTGCCGATGAGCTGCTCTGTGCTCTTTACGATACCGACTGCCAGTACAGCATTGACAGCGATCATGAGGAGTACATTGAGCAGCCGGATTCCCAGTAGAGCCGTGTATGAATGCTGCCCAAACGCCAATGTCAGCCACAGAGTGGTCAGCAGCAGATCCACCAGCAGGCCATTGATGACAGCACATAGGGTGATTGTCCAGACTTTTTTTTGCCGAAAGATCACATGGACAATGACACCGGGCAAAAAGCCGATCAAAGCATAGGAGATAGTTATCCCCGGCAAAAAGACGCCCCCCATGGGATTGATAATAAATCCGATGAGATCCGTTATTACACCCACCAGGAGTCCCCAAACCGGCCCCAAGAGTATACCGGAGAGCATGATTGGCAGTTTGCCAAATCCGATACGCAGTGTTTGTCCCAGCTGGATGGATAGAAAACGGGTAAGAATGACGCTAAGCGCAACGAGCAGGCTGGCCAGTACCAGCGACTTGATAGAAATATGTTTCTTCATTTTCGCCTCCATTAAGTAATGCAATCGACCACCACTAACAAAGGCATATGACGGGGGCAAACCCCACTTATCCTGTGTTGCAATCGGCAGCGGACGCGATGCCTAACCGCAGGCTTGCACCTTTCGTCTGGAGACAACATCCCATTCCCCAGCACTTGACGCGCGGCATCTACTCTGCATGATTTGGTATTATATCAGTTCGTTCGCCATTATTCAACGTCTAATTCTTGTTCTATCTATCTTTAAGTAAATCATGACCACCCGCTCAGCGGGTGGTTTGCACTAACCCTAGAAGGGTTTGGTACCTGCTGAGTCTCAAGACTCACTG
>JAKSDL010000248.1 GCA_022360105.1 Pseudomonadota bacterium | reverse complement strand
TAAACAACGGCATGATCCACAATATCCAATTGTTGAATAACCTCCTCTATCTGGCGTGGCACGACCTTCCGGCCTGTGGATAGTTTGAAGAGATCGCTGCCTCTTCCTTTTAGCCATAAAAACCCATCTTCATCCAGTTCGCCGCTATCACCGGTATCATAATATCCTTCCCGGTCCGTTTTTGTGGCCGATTTGGATAACCCCGGGCATTTGACCTGGATTTCACCATCAGGTCTAAACTTTAACGAGTTGGCAACCAGCGGTTTTCCCACTGATCCAAATCTGTGATCATCAACAGTGCTGATGGCTATTGGCACGATGTTTTCACTGATGCCGTAACACTCCAGGATTAGCCAACCCAGGCTTTGGAATTTTTCTAATAAGGAAACCGATAATGGAGCCGAACCGCTAATTAGAATACCTACATTTTTACCGAGTATTTTCTGAAACTTCCCAAGTATAAGCAGTTGCCCAAGTTTATATTGCAGGACTGTTGCCAGTGATCTGTTTCCCTTATTGTGCTGTCGTGCTGCATGCATCGCTTTTTTCACAGCTTTTTTCAAGAGGAACGGCAGCGCTTCAATTTTTTGCTCAATGGATTCGTACACTTTTTCATAAAACCTGGGCACGGCTGCAAATAGATGCGGATTGATTTCTCCGATAACCCTGATTATTTTGGTTGGATCAGCAACCATGAAGGTTTGAAAGTTTAGTTCGATAGCGCAAAAATTGATGATACGCTGGAACGGATTGGCCAAAGGCAACCAGGATGCCAGATGGGCCCTTTCCGGGAGACCCTGATAGCGGGGCAATATACTTTTAATCGCCAGAACAACTTGACCGTGGGAAAAAGACATAGCTTGAGGTTCACCCGTCGTACCTGACGTAAAGATCGTCATTGCCAAGTCATCACTGTCTACTGCAGGTAATTTGGATTGAACTTTTGAAACGGAAAGATCGCCGGTTTCATGACCTTTTTCCGAGCTGAATGAAGAACAGGGCTTTAGCTTTAAGGCAACGAGTTTGAGACTTGAAAGGTAATTCTTATCAAAGCGCTCCAGCAGGGAATAATCATCAACAAACAATGCCTGGAACTGAATCGATGAAAGAATGGTTTTCAATCGATCGGGTGGATCATTTAAATCCAGCCCAACTACATTTGCACCTGCTAAAAAAGCCCCATGTTGTATCCACTCCCATTCCACGGAGTTTTTCATCAGAATGGCGATGGATTCCTGTCTTTTCAACCCAAAGCTAAGTAGATTTGTGGCAATATTAACCGACCTCTCCCAAAACTCTTTCCAGGAGCAAGACTGCCACCTTTTTTTTGCGTATCGGGTCCAAATAGCGGGATGCTGGGGTGTCGATTCGGCTCTTTTTTGCAACAGCCCGATCAGGGTATCCTTATTTGGTTTGGATTTCACAATTATCCTTTTATGTTCAAATCACTTCGGGTCAATGACAACCGCTTCAGGATCTCATCCAGGGATTTGCCAAGAAACCTTCCGGTTTTAGCAGCATACTCAAGCATTTCAAATGAATAAAGCCATTGTTTTCGCTCTGCTTTTCCGGCCCGCACCATTTCGGCAAATTCAGGCTCAAATGAGGAATAACCGAATTGTATCATATCGACAATACCCATGAGAGGAACCAGACGATTATTGGTGATTAACGGACTCTCATCTCCCCTTGGCATTAGATTTAACCGGATCACCTCCGACTTGATAAAGTCTTCTTCCATATTCCAGACAAAGAAAGGAAAGATCATCAACGGAATCTGATTTGAAGAATATCTTGAAGGGTCCCACCAATACAACATTTCATCAGAATCAAACACAGCATCAAGCTTGATTCCCGCTACTTGTTCTCTGCGTCTGGATTCGTACTCTGGTGTGGTGAGAAAGGAGTTAAGTTTTAAGATACGGGACACCTGGGTTCCGGAAAGACCGCAAATGATATAGGGTATTTTCTTTTCAGCTGCAATATTTCTGGCTACATCAGAAAAAAAATCGCCATCAAACTGGTCTACAGTACCTGAGCAACCCTGGTCGTTAAGATGAGTCAATGCGTAACCAAACATTTTTTCCATAGTTTCCCGTTTGGGTCTCAAAAGCAGATGGTCAACACCAGTCTTGCCGATAATGGCCGACACATTATCCATGGCAACCGGACTCATAAAGGTATTGTCGACGGTTAGGGCCAAAATCCTGAGACCCGGATAATCGTTCATCAATCGATAGAGCAAATAGCTGCTATCCTTTCCGCCGCTAAACAGAAGCAATACATCGTATGCAGATGAAGCCGTCTTGATTGAATCCGTTAACAGCTGATCCATCTGCTCCTGCATTATTTTCCGGCTTGGGAGGTCGATCTCCGGATTGCTGGTCTTGTTTCGGTTACACAGTTCGCATGTGCCGTTTGTCAGTTTCACATAGTTTTCTGACAAAAAGCAGCGAGTGCATCTATTGGTTAAATGATTCTTAACCAATTTCCTGAAAACCGGCCAAATCCATTTCAAAAAAAACTCAAACTGCCTGACCTCTTTTATAAATCGTGATTTTTCCGACATGAACCATTTCTTAACTGTTGTTTTTAAGTGTTTTTACATCTTGGGGATCAAGTTTTTCACTTTTGTATCTTTGAGGTCAAGTCGATCATTTGGACATTGAGCCTGGGAGAAAGGGAGGTTAGGCTTACCTACCATATGGATGGCAATTTCATTTTCTCCAAATGGTATTATTGCCAAAGCGATTCGATTTATGAGAGATCATGCCATGAATCCCTACTATAGAAATAAATTAAATATTCAGATTAAATCGGTTAAACTAATATATGAATATAGCTAAAACAAATTTACGAATTTAAGACAAAGGAACAAGATGAATCTGACCTCACTAGTGGACTATTTTATACATCCCAAGTCGAAATCGATTGAGCTGGAGCTGAGTAAATCCAGACAGGTTGCAGGTATAGGATTGTTTGCCGCAACCATGGTTCTTGTGAACTGTATCCGACCGTTAATCATTGAAGATTATGAAGGATTCATCGTTGCACTGACCTTGGGAACATTCATGTACCTGGGGGTTTTCTTGCTGAAGTGGACTGGTTCCCGGTTGATCGCCGGAAACACTATAGTTTTTTGCCTCTATGTTTTGATATCCCTGTTATCATTGCTGAGCAACAGACTTACGGCCGACACTTCCATGCTTGTTTTCGTAGTTCTTCTAGCTTTAATGTTTTCAGGCCTTCGTTCCGGAATAGCCTGGGGAGTCATCTGCTCGGTTACCCTCATCGGTCTTTTCCTCCTGAAAAAAGATGCCATTGTTGAGGTTTCAATGGTATTGAATGTTGAAGAATCTTTGATAGACTCATTCGGCTCGTACTTGACACTGATTGTTACCACCTTGATTCTTGGAGCTGTCTACGAAAAAGTGAGCAGCAATAACTTAAAAAAATTTGAAACTGCCAAGGAAAAATCGGAACAAATAGCCGACAATATTCAACTAACCCTGACTGATGTCAAAGAGGTTATGGCTGCAGTTTCCAATAGCGATCTTTCAAAAAGCATTACAGCTGATCTGTCCGGAGAGATGCTGCTTCTCAAAGAGAGCGTTAATGAAGCATTGATCCTGCTGAGCAGCACACTTAACGATGTATCTTTATCAACTGATCGATTGGATTCAGGAGCAATTGAACTGTCAAAGACCTCAAATGCGCTCTCGGATGGCACAAGCAGACAGGCGGCCAGTCTAGAAGAAATCACATCATCTATGGCAGAGATAGAAACCAGGGTTAAGACAAATGACAGTAACACGACACAGTCACAACAACTTACCCGGCAGACCTTGGAAATGGTGCAAAAAGGAAATGCGCAAATGCAAGATATGGTTGAGACAATCAATAAAATTAGTACAACCAGCATGAATGTGACCAAAGTGATCAAAGCAATTGACGAAATTGCTTTTCAAACCAATTTGTTAGCTCTTAACGCCGCTGTTGAAGCTGCCCGTGCCGGCAAGTATGGAAAGGGTTTTTCGGTAGTTGCGGAAGAAGTAAGAAATCTTGCTAGCAGAAGTGCAGAAGCAGCTAAAAATACCACCGAATTAATAGAGAGTTCGGTTAAAGAGGTTGAAAATGGTGTCAAAAGTGCCGATCAGACTGCAGAGATGCTTGGAGAAATAAGCAGTAGCGTAGAGAAAGTCAATGATCTGATAAGCGAAATAGCGTTTGCATCAAAAGAACAGAAAAACAGTATTGAGGAAATCAACAAAGGCCTGTACCAGGTGAATGAAATTGTGATGCAAAACTCTTCCATTTCTGAAGAAAGTGCTTCTGCTTCAGCAACCTTGACGACAGAAGCCGCAAATTTACGAAAAATGATGGATAGCTTTACTTTACAATCCCAATGATCACAGTCAATTACCAAACTAAACCTTCCCCAAAATTATAGACAGTATTTCCTTACCAGAGTTTGTATTGAAGAGATCACATGAAATAGAAAATCAAAAAGAAAACACAGGAATCCGACCCTACTGCGCATCTTTATGAAAAAAGATCACCGGATTGCGATGCATAAAGCGGCGGAGAATAACCGAAAAGATTATCATTAGCAGCAAAGGCAGGACCAGGTGCTCTGCCAGGGAATAAACCGCATGTTTCACCACCAGGGCAGACAACGTGCCGGATTGCTGGTGAACGGAGGTCTTGTTGGTTTTGAAGGCCGAAATGGTCCCTCTCACCTGACTATGCAGGCTGCTTTCTTTTTGATGATCCTCCATTAATGCTTTGAGTGCCACAAATTCCCGATGAATCTCCTGCTTCTTTTCCGGAAACAGAAGTGAACTCCCGGAAGAAACCACAAAAATAGAAACCGGAATGATCAGGTGTATCATGATCAGCAGAAAAAACCCCCACTTCGAGAGGTAGTAACATCCCCGATACAGTTGTTTGATGCCAATGCCGGTTTTCGGCGTGGGAAAGAGCGACAATCCGTAACCGAACCCTAAAAAGATAAAAGAGATCGTCAACAGCGGAGTCAAGGTAAAGCGGGAAAAATCCAGCAATAACTTCATGGTTTCGATGGCAGCCAACGCCAGCCAGGATACCTGCCAAGCACGATTGATCACTTCCGAAAACACATTAAACAACTCTCCCAATTGGACCTGAACATCAATAAAAAAGGAGATGCCTCCGCTACTGCTTTGAATAACCGCCAGACCGGTCTTGATAACGTTGATCACCGTTAAGGTTTCCAGGGCATCAGTCTGCGCCGTATCCAAATACGAATGCCCTACCGCTAAAATATGTTGATTGAAGGCGGTATCCAGGATCCAGGTTAAAATCCCGTGATGGCTTAAATACACCAACGCCGTTAATCCCAGTAGAACCAGTCCTTGTCGAATCTGCTGCCGGTGGTTCTCTTCCTGTTGGGCAAGGCTTTTTTCGTCTGCTTTCATCAGTTTACCTTTGAACGGTCAATAAATAGTTTCAACTCATCCAGGTCTCCCTTGAACAAATCCAGATCCACAGTTCCGTTAATTCCCTCAACCCGTCCATTCTGGGTATATTGCCAGAAGGTCCAGCCTTTGTCTTTCCAGGGCGAGGGAACAGCAGAAACGGTTTTTTCATAGACTGCGATCCAAAGGGGATATCTGGCCAGGCTGGCGTTTTGCAGATATTCGTGGCCAAATGCATCGTCGGTATAGACCATCGGGATGCGTTTCAGTCTCTTTTCTACAAGCTGCAACCACACCAGAACTGACTGTTGCAGCTGCTTTGCGGGAGTATGATCGGGAATTTCGACATCCAGGACCGGAGGTAAATCTTGAGACCTGAGCTTGCCCACGGTTGATAGAAAATGGGCCGCCTGTTTACGAGGGTCATCGGCAGCATAAAAGAAATGGTAGGCACCGCGAATAATCCCTGTTTCTCTAACACCATTCCAGTTGTGGTGAAAGTGTGGATCAACATAGGTCTCACCTCCGGTGGCCTTGATAAGCACAAATTCTAAATCTTTTCGCTTGAATTTGTCCCAGCGGATAGTGCCCTGGTAGTGAGAAACATCCAGACCATGGGTGACCTTTTTTCCCAAAACCTTTTGCTTGGTTAAGTCAGCGTAGTGGACGACCGAGTCTGTCGATGATGAAGACCCGTGACGGGTAACGGACTCGTTTACTGCTGCCGGGCTGGCGTTCTGCGCACGAACCAGATCACGAAATCTGGATTCACCTATGGTTCTGCCAATCCAAATTAACAGGGGAATAAAAATCAAAAACAGAAAAACAATTCTGATCGCATTGTAAACCCAAGGAGAAAATTCTTGTTTCATGGCAGTTCCCGGTTAAATATTCATATTAGATTTGCGGAGGTTGTAGGATATACTAATTAACGGCTCACTTCAAGAAAGATACTTGAAAAAAAAATTTACCGTTTAGGAACCTGCTTCCAGAAATCAGGGATTGTGAACAGTGTATTCTTTAGATAAAATCCCTTTTATGGAGGTTGTGAGAGAAGGTTAATGTACTGTATCCAGATATTAAACATTCTCATTTTTAAAGGGAGATTGGTAAGATGACAGGAAGCATCGAATAACTGAGAATACCCGGGGGTTTGATTTTGAATTGTCGAAAGAAGACAGGGGCGCACTGGATACCGGAAAAAACCGCTGCTCTGTTGGTATCATGCAGGGACGCTGCTTTATGAATCAACATGTTACTAGCATCGCCTCTTCAGGGCTGATGAACCAGTCGATTGATCAAACCGGTGGTTAAAACCACCGGCTATAACACTTGACTCCTTCGGAGTCTATATGAATTGAGACAAACTCTAAAATAGGCTGCAAACCATTTACAATCAGATTATTTTATGTCTTTTTGAATCATAAGTTGAATATTCTTTAAAGGACTATCATGGAAGTGTCAGTATTGAAAAAACTTGAACAAAACTTAAGGCAACTCAATTCTACTTCTCAAGGCAGAAGAACTTTTCTCAAAGTAATGCCTTTCCTGGTTGCCGGATGCGCACCGGTTGCAAGAACACGCCATCGTGAAGGGGATAATACGGGTCAAGAGACCAGTATTTCTGTTGCTGATGAAAAGAGAATGACCCAGGAATACCTGCCGAAAATGAAAGAAGACTATCCCCCCATTAACGATTCCTGGCTGCAGGGATATTTGACCGATCTTGGAAATAATATCGTCGACAGTAATAGTCTTCATCAAAATCCCTATGAGTATAATTTTACCATGATACGAACCAAGGCGATCAATGCTTTTGCCTTACCAGCAGGTACCATCTTTGTAACCGGACCACTGCTTGATTTAACCGAAAACGAATCTGAGCTTGCCGGTGTAGTCGGACATGAAATCGGCCATGTCAAAGCCAGACATACAGCTGAAAGAATTGACAAAGCAGAAAAAAGCCAATTAAAGACAGCACTTTTAACTATAGGCGGAGGCTTGTTAGGAGGTGTGACTGGTTTAGCTTTGGCTAGAATCATTTGCAGCCCCGAGGATAGAGAATGTTTGGAACGAATAGCGAAGTATGGCGCCATGGCTGGAGCAGCAGGAGGCTTATTGATTCAAAAATACGGCTTTATGGCGAATAGTCGCGAAGATGAAATGGAAGCAGATCGTATCGGCTTTCGAACCAGTGTTGCTGCCGGATTTTCGAAAGATCATGTGGGTGGATTTTTTGAAAAACTGCTTGAGATGGAAGATAATTCCGGAAAAGACCAAAATAAGTTAATGGCTGCTCTAGCGGATGCCATGAGTACTCATCCTCCCAGTGAAGAACGGGTAAAGCAGATGAGACAAATGGCAAAAGAAGAAAGCAGAACAGGAACCGTTTCAACAAAAGATTACAGGGAAGCCAAAAGAAGAATTCAAAAATACTTAGCCTAACCGTCCGACAGTTACTGATGCTGCCTATTAGTTCCTTCGCACCAATGCGAAGGAACTCCGTTGTGTCAGGTTAAAAACACTTTATTTGATTCCTGTTTCGTTTTAAATCAGCCCCTCTTCAGTCAAACATGTTTGTTATCAGGAAAATTCAGCAACGAACATCAGGATAATACGGTTACTGGATTTCCTACTTCTCAATCATGATTGTGTTCCTACATCCCCTGGACATATTTTTATTTCCATTTTAGCCGATTTATATGTGTGGAATGAACCAAAGCAGTTCACTTGTTATTTCTCGGCAAGTGTAATTCGTTTTACAAACAGAACTGCCGCAACAGGTAGGCAAATTATACAAAAGAAAACAATATCAATGTATTAAAAATTATTTGTGAAAATTTGATGGTTGATATTTTGGCTCAGATGAGTGGGCTTGGAAGAAAACAAGCCTGACCCCCCTAAACTTGATAAACGAATTGCTAAATACAGCGGCGAAATGAATAATACAAGGTAACGGATCAGACAGAATAGCCATTGGCAGGAACATTGCTGAAAAACTGAAATGTGAGTTTCATTGGTATGCAGCCCCTGGTTAACCAGGATAGCTGAACACAGACATTAATGCTTAGCATCGCACAGCGTTTTTCTAATCTAATATAAATCAACCCCTGGTAAATCGATCCAAAATAATATGAAAAACAAACTATTAGGCACGGGTGAAAAAGGATTTAGACCAGTCAGAAAAATCAAAATTGCTTTAAAAGGACTGTATCTGGCGATAGTTTTTGACGTCTCAGTTTCGTCAAAAGTCATTCTCTCCACAGTTGTATTGGCAGTTTTTGTTTACGTCAATCAATGGATCGATTTTACCATTGTGCTGGTCGCTACCTGCATAATGATAACAGCAGAAATATTCAATACTGCGATTGAAATGTTGTGCGACTTTATTGAGGAAAAAGAAAATGAAAAGATTGGTATGATCAAAGATATGTTGGCGGGTGGCGTTGGATTGTCAATATTCACCTGGTATGTCGTGATAGCTCTTGAGTCATATAAAATTTATCGCCTTCTTTTTTAATTGGCTCTCCCCTCATGAATAAGGAAGATAGATCCAGATTTAACTGTTAGGTCGCATAATACTGGCTCAATTTTACATTATCCTTGCCAACGCTAAAGGTACTTTTCTTTGATATTAGCAATCACCAGAAGGCATAAGCCAAACTGATTCCAATTCCTCCCGAAAAATAGTAGCAGACTGACCGCATTTAAATCAGGAAACTGTGTCCACATTTCGAAAATTGGTAAACCGTCCCCCAATTCACCACATCATTTCTGAACCAAGAATTTCAATCTCAAACAAGTGGACTTCTGCTTGTTGGCATTCTATGCAAAAGGTGATTCGAAACTAGTATAGAAATCGGGGGACAGTATACCTATTTTCGTAAATCAGGAAATCGTAAATCAGTAAATCAGGGGACAGTATACCTATTTCGGAAATATACTATTCCACGATTTAAGGATTTCATTAAATCAGGGGACAGTATACCTATTTTCGTAATAGAAATCAGGGGACAGTATACCTATTTCGAAAATATGCTGTTCCCCGATTTAAGGATTTAGTAGGAATTGGTAGACCTAAAGAATGGACTAAATGGTTTGAATCGAATCCTCCGGATATCAATGAACACAGGCGTTACTTCTGTGTCGGAAGACCATATGGAAGAGAAGCCTTCATAAAACAAGCGGAGCTTATAACGAGTCGCTCGCTTTTTCTTTAAAAAAACAGGTAGACAAAAAAATCAAAAATAGGGTTACTTATCGATTTGACAAAATAGGTATACTGTCACCTGATTTCCAAGCCTAACCCCAATCCAATTGATCACAAAGCAGTGCCCTGATCAACTCCTGAACCGTTTTTGTCAGCTTTTTTTTGTTTTTGATAGTCTCAAACGAACTACGAACCGATAGTCCGTCAAATAGAGACAAAATCACAGTTGTTGCTGACGGCGGATCAACCGATTTTTTTACACTCCCGGTCTTTTGACTGGTTTTGATTGCTTCTTCAAGACACATTCTCAAATCCTTTTCTATCTTTATAAAAAGATTGGCGACCTCTTCATTTCTGCCGGCTTCTCCAACAAACTCGATGGACATTCTGGCATAGGTGCTGTCAGTAATTTCGGGAATCAAGTCAGACACAATTGTGCGCAATGCGCTGGCAACATTAGCTTCATTATTACGAATATACTCAATCAATCCCGCTACAGCCTGTCTTTCTTGCTCTGCCAGGGCCAATATAATTGCATCCTTGCTTTTAAAGAACCGATAAAGCTGACCTGGAGACAGACTCGCAACCCGACAAATCTCTTGCATATTAGCCTTGTGTATTCCTTTTTCAATAAAACACTGCGATGCGGCCTCTAGAATTTCCTCGCGCCTTTGAGCATGGAGTTCTTTGTTTTTTTTACGCATATCTACTTCCTTTTAGGTAATGAGAATGTTTTTTCTCATTATGGCTTGACACTGAAAAAAATCAAGGCTATTTTGAGAACATTCATTCTCATTAAGAATCTACTTAAAAATATACTATCGTCCGGTGGGCCCCCTCTTGAGAAAGCGGATTGCTCTAATTCAGGTAATCAATTCCGGCCTTACCGCAATTGATAGGTCAAAGCCAATCAAGATTCTCTAATGACTTCAAATGATTTTGTCCCTGATCTAAAACCATGAAGAAAAAACTGATTATCACATTTACAGCAGTCGTACTTGCCGTCTTAGTATGCTTTACGATCATTTTAATGAGTGGAAATTCGACACAGCAAACACAAAAGCGTATTGATCGAGACCCAATTGCGGTTAAGGTCCACATTGCAGAACGAAGAGATGTCACGCAATGGCTTTATTCCGAAGGCGTTGCTCAAGCCGTTCGTAAGGAGTTCCTGACTTTTGAACAGCCAGGCATCGTTGCACAAATCGGCAGGGATGAGAATGGTGATGAGCTGCGTGAAGGTTCCAAAATTATCGGGCCAGATAGTTTCGGAGGTCCGGGACAAATGATTGCCCGTTTGCAAGGGCGCGAGAGTCTGGCGCAGTACGATGTTGCGCAAACAGCATTTCAACAGGCAAAAAAAACCTATAACCGCACTATGGGACTATTGGCAAAAAACATCGTCTCCGAGTTTGAGGCCGAACAAGCCACATCAGCTTTTAAGACTGCCCAAGCCCAGTTGAATGCAGCTAAAGCCCGACTGGACAAAACCACTCTTTTTGCACCCTTCGATGGAGTGATTACGTTGATGAATATCAAGCAAGGCTCATACGTCAGCGGAGGCATTATTGACCATAGCAAGGCCGGGCAGGAAAGCGGTGCAGCAGTGGTGGTGATGGACAATAAAACACTCGAGGTCGTCTTACATCTTCCCGCCCATCAGGCAGGAAAGGTAAAAAAAGGACAAGCAGCATTGATAGGTGCATCCGGTCAGGACATTGCCGGATACCTGAAAGCCGATCATGTCACCCCTGTGATCAGAGCCAATGTCTGGTCGGTTTCGCCTTCAATCAATATCCAAAAGCGTTCTGTGCTTGTGCGCCTACGTAGCACAGCCACGGAAGATTCCGCTTTTACTTTAAAGGATGGCATGTTTGTCACGGCATGGGTGGCTTCGTCTCACTCATCAAACGCAATATCAATACCTTACCACGCATTGATACAACGGGGAGATGATTCGTTTGTATTTGCATATGATCTCAGCACGAAGACCGCCCAAAAGAAAGTTATTCGAATTGGACTAATGGATGTGGAACATGTCGAGGTAATACATGGGTTGTCAGAAGGTGACCTTGTGGTCACCGACGGCCAGCATCTGCTTACGCAGGGAGCAAAAATACGCATGGTAGATACAGTTCAAGCTAAAAAGAAAGGGCAACCATGAAAGGATCTTTCTCTAAATTCTTTTTATTTGACAAAACTTTTGCCATCGTTTTGGCGCTGACCTTTATTATTGGGGGCTTGGTTGCCTATGAAACGATGATAAGAGAGAATTATCCCGATCTGGCCATCCCGCAAGCAATCATTTATTCAGAATGGCCGGGTGCTTCGGCTGAGCAAGTTGAAAAAGAGATCACCAAATCACTGGAAGATAAAATTCGAGCTCTACCGATGCTCAAGGAATACAGCTCCAGTTCACAGAACTCTGCTTCGATTGTTGCAGTTGAATTCGAAGCAGAAGCCGATTTAAAAACAGCCATGCAGCTGCTTCGAGCAGAGGTAGATGAAGCCGAGGCTGAGTTTCCCAGAAGTGCTGAAAAACCGGAAATCGAGCAAGTTTCTGTTAATGATCTTCCAATTTTAACTATGGCACTATATGGACCGTTGCCAGAATACGACTTGAATATCGAGGCAGACAGAATTAAACGGGCTTTGGAGCAGGTTGAGGGAGTGCGAAAGGTCAATTTGCAGGGAGCCCACAAGGACGTCATCCACATCCGTCTTGATCCCCAGTCATTGCGCTCGTTAG
>JAKSDL010000006.1 GCA_022360105.1 Pseudomonadota bacterium | reverse complement strand
TGATCGGCCTTTATCACATAGCGTTGTTTATGTATTGGAGAAGGGATCATGCTCCATTGTATTTTGGACTGGCTTGCATGTTTATCGCGGCTTACAGCCTGATGACAGGGGAAATAGCGTTGCTCAGTGTTTTTCCGCAGATGTCTTTTGAACACTTTGCGAAAATACACATGGTAAATGGACTGATCGCTGGTATCCTTTTGCTCGGATATTTTGCTTTGATCTTCCCCAGGGAATTCTCCAAAACCATCCTACGGACATTTCAGGCAATCTACCTGTTGTTTTTAGTCTTCACCATCTTTACCAGTTTTAAGGTCTATTCTAATTTGGCCAAATATGAATCATTACTATTTATACTAGCCGGTGGATATTCACTTTATTGTATTTTTTCCGCCTGGAATAAAGGCAATCGGGAAGCAAAGCATTTTGCCCTGGGGTTTACCGTTTTTATCATCACTGTTTTAAATGATGCCTATAAGTTAATAGGCTGGGAGCTGACGACAGGGTATACTTTAACCAGCTATGGATTGTTCTTTTTTGTTCTTGTCCAATCCAACCTGCTTTCGAAAAGATTGTTCAACGCCTTTCATTCCGTTGAAAACCTTTCTCATCAACTTGAGAATAAAAACGTTGAATTAGTGCGTCTGGATCGGCTCAAGGATGATTTTTTATCAAACATTTCCCATGAATTGAAAAATCCAATTCACGGGATGATCGGCTTGGCTGAAACGATGATTCTCACCGGGAAGCACCTTCCCAGAGAGACTCATTCCAGCTTGTCCTTAATCGCCACAACCGGGAAACGTCTCACACGACTGGTTTCTGATATCCTGGATTTTGCAAAGTTAAGGAACAGTGATCTGAAACTTAACCTAAAGCCCACTGACATCCGCCAACTCATCGAAGTTGTCGTCAGACTGCACAAACCGTTAAGTGACTTAAAATCGTTACGTATTACCAATTCCATTCCGCTTAACACATCCAGAGTGCTGGTAGATGAAGACCGGGTACTACAGGTTATGCATAACCTGCTGGGCAATGCGATTAAATTCACTGAAAATGGAGACATTGAAATAAGTGCCGTAAACACGGGAAATCAACTTAAAGTTTCCGTCAAAGACTCCGGAATAGGCATTCCCCGGGAACAGCAGATATCAATATTTGAATCTTTCAGGCAGGCTGAGACATCAGAAACAAGGCATTATGAAGGAACAGGCTTAGGTCTTTCGATTGCAAAGGAATTGATAAACCTGCACGGTGGAGACATTGATGTGGCCTCTGTCCCGGGAGAAGGCTCTGTTTTCAGCTTCACCCTTCCCATAGCCGAAATGAACTCAGGGGAAAGTATCAGCCTGGCACCAGGGGAAACAAGATTGTCCTTTTCACCCCAAGTACCGGCAATAACCGAGCCGGATATTGAATTAAAAACGGACAACTCTTCTGACAACCGCCATGAGGGCACAATTCTTGTCGTTGATGATGATCCGGTAAATCTAAAAATTGTCACTGCCTATTTGACCCCCCATAACTTTAAGGTTATTCATGCCTCGAATGGACACAATGCCCTGGCCATATTGGAAAACAACAGGAAGCCGGATATTGTCCTTTTGGACATCATGATGCCAGGAATGTCCGGTTTCGAGCTGTGTGAAGCGATCAGGAAACAAGCTGGTCACTCTCTGTTACCGATTATCTTTTTAACTGCAAAACAGCAGGTTGAGGACCTTGAAAACGCGTTCAAGTTAGGAGGGAATGACTATATAACCAAACCTTTCAGCGCCGGGGAACTGCTATCCAGAATATCCAATCAGTTGAAATCGGCAAATGCAAGCCGCAAATTGGAATCGCTCAGACGTGTTGCTGAGCTGTTAAGTCATCAAAAAGACAGTGCAAAGATAATGTCCATTGTTTTCAAAGAGATTTCCCAGCAGATAGAACTGGATGGAGCGTGCCTGGTAAAGGAGAAAATGATTGAAGAATCGCTCCATCTTGATCCCTCAATCATTTTGAAGTTCCTCAAGCAGAAAGGGAGATATGAAACCTTAACAGATTTGGTAAAAGAAGATATTGCCGTTTTTACAAACCTCCAGGAGTCAGATGATTTGTATAAATTATTGAAGGACTTAACGAATCAGCCCCTCCAAAACAGCGATTGGGTGTTGTTACAGTTTGAAGGATTCGATGAATATGTCTTTTGCCTATACAAAAAAAATTCATCTTTAGGATTCAGCCAGGGGGAAATTGAATATTTCAAAAATTTGATCAAAGAGGTAAAAGCGGTACTGGGCAATTTACGGAATCAATCGCTGGAACTAAAATCCAATTCAAAATATATTGAGGTGGCAAAAGACTTAAATCGTACAGTGTATATAAAAGGTGGTGGGGGAGGTCCTTATGTAACGGCTGCATTTGATTCGGAAGAGTGTCAAACCCAAACCCATCGTATTTCATTGCAAAACCTGCAAACCTATTTCTCGGAAGAACTGCTGCTGCGGGTTCATCATTCCTATTTGATTAATCCCTTACTGGTAAATAAAGATTCAAAACCTTGTGTGTACAAGGAGAAAAGAAACTACAAAATCAAAATGCTGGATTACTCGCAACAATCCTTTGAAATTCCTGTCAGCAATAAATATTACGACAAGCTCAAATCCAGCCATCCGGAATGGTTTGAGCAATAAGCAAATGAATCAGGTGCACTATTCCAGCTGGGAACTCACTTCCATACCGGTTGAAACCATGGATTTTCTGCCTCCACCGGATACCATTTAATTGGTTAATCCCCAGGTAACGAGTAGCGTCCTCGTTTTGATGACATATAAAAACTAATCCGTTATTCTTAAACCTTTAAACGTTAAGGACTGAATTGATTTTGGATCAAATCTGACAATGAAAATGCTAAAAAACCTGATGGGGAAAAATAAGGATGAGGCCGAACATTCCGTTTGGGGAGAGAAACTGGTTAAGCCGCAAAAGGTTCTGGATATGCTGGAACCAGGCATGTCGATCTATCTTAGCACGGGATCGGCCGAACCACGAACACTAATGAAACACCTCATTGAATCGGATAATCACAACATTAGTGATTTGGAATTGATCCAGGTGGTTAGTCTGGGCGAAGCTATCACCGCTAAGGATCTCGATTCAAAAAAATTCAGATTGAAAACGTTTTTTCCCGGCTGGCTGGCCGACGAAGCGATCAGTTCCGGCAGGGTGGACCTGATTCCCGGTTTTTTCTCACAAATTCCCCATCTGATTGGATCAGGACAGATTGCAATTGATGTGGCTTTTATGCAAATTTCTCCACCAAATGCAGCAGGATATTGCTGCCTGGGAATTGCCATGGACGCCGGCAGGCAGGCAATGGATCGTGCCAGACTGGTAGTGGGTGAAATCAATGAAAATGTCCCACAGACCTTTGGTGATACCTTTGTCTCAATATCGGAGTTTGATTATGTGGTGCAATCAGAGGAACCTCCCTTTTATTTTCCGCGATTGCAACCGGCAGAAGTCTATTATCAGATTGCCTCCAACCTGGCTTCGGTGATTGAGGACGGAAGTTGCCTGGCGTTTTCGTACGGTCCGATATTCGAAGCACTGGGGAAAACCCTGGCCAATAAAAAAGACCTGGGAATTCACACTCCGTTTATAACCGATGCCGTGATGGATCTGTGTCTCTGCAACGCTGTTACCAATAGAAGTAAAGGGGTATTCAAGGGCAAGTCACTGGCTTCTTATGCCATGGGCACTCCCGAACTAATGAAGTGGCTGGACAACAATCCCCTGGTTGAATTCCAAAGCGCTGATAAGGTCTTCAACCCCCTGGTGATCGGTCAAAATAAGAAGTTTGTAACCATTGTCCCCTGTCGCAAGGTGGATTTGGCCGGAAGAGTTGTTCTTTTTTCAGGCAGATCCAATACAGGTGTGACTCCGGGAGAAGTGGGAAATTTCGCTACGGCAGCCCGTCTTTCCAGGGGTGGGGTCTCCATTTTTGCCCTGCCCAGCAGGAATTTAAAAGGAGAATGCAATTTTCTCTTGTCTTTGGAAAACTTCGACGAACAATTCAGCATCAAAGAAGCTGTGGATATGGTAGTTACCGAATACGGCGTTGCCAATCTGCATGGACGGACAGTTCGCGAACGCGCTCAATCCCTGATTGAGATCGCCCACCCTGAAGATCGAACAGGGTTAATCGAGAAAGCCAAAGAAAAACGTATTATTTATAAAGACCAGATCTTTCTTTCCGAATCATCCCATCTTTATCAGTCGGATATTAACGAAATTCATACCTTTAAAAATGATCTACAGGTTCGGTTCAGAGCCATTCTACCTTCAGATGAAGATCAAATGCGCCGTCTGTTTTATCGGTTTTCCGATGAAACCGTTTATTACCGCTACTTTGCCCGAATCAAGTCCATGCCGCATTCCAAAATGCAAATGTATGTCAATGTGGATTATCGGACAGTGGTTTCAATTGTGGGATTGATAGGTACACCGGGAAAAGGACAGATCATAGCGGAAGCTCGGTATGTGAAGCACGCTGATAAACCGTTTGGTGATATTGCGTTTGTTGTGGACGAAAAGTTTCACGGGCATGGGATCGCAACGTTTATGTACCAATTGCTTTCAAGACTGGCTAAGGAGAGGGGATTACACGGATTTACAGCCAATGTGCTGGCCAGCAATACATCCATGATGAAGGTTTTTGAGAAGGAAGGAAAAATGAAAGCCAAAATGGAAGGCGGTGAATACGAATTGACGATCACCTTTGATAAGTGAATTAAAATTCAAAACTAAATTGATCCGGAACCTCTATTTCACTAGCTTTGGTGGAGGCTTCGGCAAAAATGCCTTCCAGACTTTTAATAACTTCTTTCTCCTCCTTGCTTACCGGGCTGGTAACGCCCATAAAACCACCGGAAGCTTCTGCAATGGCAACAGCCAAATCCTTTAAATCGTCGCAAATAGCAAGCATAACCTTTGGATTCACACACATGGCTACATAGTCCATCGCATTTTTTACAACATTATAGTCCTTTTTGATGTGACCGCCCTGGAAACGATTGGTAAGGGCAGAATAATTGATAACCGTTGAATGATACATTCTGCGAGTGTATTGATTGCTGCAGTGTTTTTCACGTCTGCTAAGAAATTCCTTGAACTGAGCCACTTCTTTGGGATCGATCTTACCATCGGCATCTGCTACCAGGAGAAAGATTTGAAAGGGCAGCATTTTAACCATTCTTTTATATTGGAGCGTTTGTTTCTCCTTGAACTGTTTTTTGGCTATTGTAGCTGCTGTCTCTTCGCTGGATTCTTTCAGCATTTTTTCCAAATTCGAATTTTCCTCTTCAGCCATGTCTTTAATCGTTTTCGTGGATTTGATTTATTGAGAATGTCTTTCAAACTTTCCCTGCATCATACTCCGTTTGAACACACTAAATCAAATTTTTGAATTTAGTAGTTTGTAGTTGGAAAAAGGGCAACGTCCAGAGAGAAACACTAGATAGTCAAATCCATGCCTGTTTTGAAAGGCAGAACTCTGCCTTTGGTTTCGGATTGTAGATATTCAAATGCTTTGTTGCCCGTGCAATGTCCTGTATAAAATACAGTTTCAGGGAATTCTGACAGCTCTTTCAATAGATTGTTGATCTGCTCCTTGGATTCAGTTTTTCTTGTGATCGGATTGTAAAGATGAAACCCACCAAACACCGTATCTATGTTGTCAATCGACGCTTGTTTCTTAACAGAGCGCATCATGTTCCCCAAACCGGAATGAGAACAGCCGGTAAACAAAACATGCTTATTTTTCTCCTTGATTAACAAACAAATTTCGTGATCAAAAGGATCGACTATATCATTACCGTTGGCATCTTCCGTCATTAAACTCGCATTCCCGGCTGGTATGAATCCGTCTTTTTGGAAATCCGTATGGATAACCAGCGACTCATCCAATTCCAGATGCCCCGGTATTAACTCCAACCTGCTTTTGTCAATCCGGTTTAACTTTAAACCAATACTGATCTTTAACAAGGCAAACTTCTTTACAAAAAACCGGTTGGTCGCCGTGTTTTTCATGATTATTCTGGCCCGTGAATTGTGCTTCAAGAAGGTAGCCAAGCCACCGCCATGATCATAATGACCGTGTGACAATATCATGAAATCGACAGCCGACAGATCCACGTTCAGTTTGTAAGCATTTTTTAAAAAACTTGAATCAGGACCGGAATCAAACAGTATTTTCTGCCTTTCCGTTTCCACATATAATGAAATCCCATGCTTTGCCTTGAATTCAGAAGATACTTTTGAATTCTCCAGCAATGTAACAATTCTCATGCTTTATCCTGTTTACGAGTTGGAGGGCTTTCGGAACAATTATTAAAGCTTCCTTTAATGACTCTATTCAGCCTCTGACAAAACAGCAACTAATTCTGTTCCAAAGATGCTTAAAAAAAATGAGTTAGCAAAGGGCAAATTCAGGTATATTTGAGTATCGTCCCTATGGGACTCAGTAATATGTAGGAGCTATCAAACCAGTGGTTAAAACCACTGGCTACTATATGCCGCTCCTACGGAGCTTGCAGCCAGTTTTGTTTAATGTTTTGGGGCTAGTTCATGATCTACCCCATAAAAACATTTCTGGTTTTAATGCTTAACGGATATTTATTAAGGATTATTTGTTGTTGGAAAAATCCCGAAGGGATGACACAGCAGTAGCCAGCGGTGTAAACCGCTGGTAGGTTCGTTGGAAAGGCAAATTGAGTTCCATAGGAACGGCACCGCAGACTTATAACCGTTCACGCCGAAAGGCCATCAGAACTTCCTGCTGTTCCTATTCCAAGGGCACGTTCGAAAAATATTCATCTAAAACGTAACTGACAGCTCCTGAGGCAATCAGCGGATCTTCCCTGTGGTTAATTTGCAGCAGCCGGCTTGGGAGGCTTTGGGTTTTTCTGGTAAAAATAACGTTGGTTTTTGTAGTGTTGGTGCATATAGTATGACCTATCCTGTTTTAGCTTGGTCATTTTATTTCTGATTTCAACGGTTTTTTGTGCCCAGAATACCAGCTTCTCCTTCCTTTCTCTCTCTCTTTTTTTATCATTGTAAAAGCGGGCATTACGCCAGAAATCCACTTCCTTGTTTGCCTCGATCAACTGCACTTCAAGAGCTGCAAGTTGCTGGGTAATCTTATGAGGTACCAAGGGGGGGCTGATACGACTGTTGATGCCATCTTCTATTTTTTGTGAAAAGCAAAAGGGAGTCATCAGGAAAGTCGCAATGAAGGCAAAAATTATTTTCTTCATCCAGTTCTCTGTATTTAAATGAGTTGGTAACAAAATTTGGTAAACACTGCCGATCCTGGTTGTTTTCCAGAAAAATGCCAGAACCGTACCTTTTGAGATGTCGGGAAGGATGGACTGTCCGTTGCTGGTGGATAGGCGACTGATACTATTTTTTGATGTCCCAGTTAGCTACCAGTTTATCTAACAATGTTGTTTGACTCTGCAATTCTTCGTACAATTGTTCGACACTCAGGGTATTCAAATCGTCATTTGATTTAGGTGTGAAATCCTGAAACTTCAAAATG
>JAKSDL010000196.1 GCA_022360105.1 Pseudomonadota bacterium | reverse complement strand
GGATTGTTAATATTTGTTGCTTACCGGTTGAGCAAAATGAAAAAGGGAGTTGTCATGCAGGAAGAAATAGAGATGGAAGAAAATGAAGTTGAAGAAATCAGAAAGCCTGAAAATGTAGTGTCGCTGCTTCAGGTCGATCCGATAGAACTGGAATTTGGGTATGGTATCATTCCCCTTGCGGATGTCAACCAGGGTGGAGACCTTCTTGACAGGGTGGTCATGATTAGACGGCAGTTGGCAGTTGAGCTGGGTATGATCGTACCCATAATAAGGCTTAGGGATAATATCCAGATCAATCCTAATCAATATGTCATTAAAATAAAGGGTGTCGAAGTTGACTCAGGAGAGCTGATACTGGACCATTTTATGGCAATGGACCCTGGCGCGGTTGAGGATACCATAGATGGCATAGAAACGACGGAGCCCGCTTTTGGACTGCCGGCTTTATGGATTACGGAAAATCAAAGGGATAGGGCCGAAATGTTAGGGTACACGGTTGTTGACCCGCCATCTGTTATTGCAACCCACTTGACAGAGGTAGTTAAGAAATTTGCACATGAGCTGTTAGGACGTCAGGATGTACAGACATTGATAGACAATGTAAAAGAATCCTATCCGACTATTGTGGAAGAGCTGGTACCAAAGCTGTTATCGGTTGGTGAAATACAAAAGGTTCTTGCAAATTTATTGCGTGAAGGTGTTTGCATACGGGATATGGTAACCATCATGGAGACCCTGGCTGATTTTGCACCGGTTACCAGGGACCCCGACATGCTTACAGAATATGTAAGGCAGGCATTGGGCAGGGCCATATCCAAATCGTTTATTACACCCGATAATAATAATGTGATAACACTCGACCCTCAAGTGGAACAAATGATTATGGATTCCGTACAGAAAACCGAAGCAGGGTCCTATTTGTCGCTGGAACCTGCTACAGCGAATAAGATTATTGCAAACCTTGGAAAATATGTTGAGAAAATAGCCAAGCTTGGAAGACAACCCATTGTACTGGCATCCCCCATCGTCAGGCTCTATTTTAAGCGTTTGACTGAACAGTCCATCCCCGGGCTGGTGGTCTTATCTTATAACGAACTGGATTCCACCGCAGAAGTACAATCGATTGGGATGGTAACGATTTAGGTTATTAGGTGCTAGGTACTAGGCTTTAGGGATGAGTGGGGCATTGTAGGGGCTTTGGAGCATAAGGTGGCAGGCGGCAGAAAGTAGGCGAATTTACATAATACTATGTAGAAAAATGGAATTTATGAAACAGGAGGAAAATACAAAAATGTTCAAAATTCC
>JAKSDL010000367.1 GCA_022360105.1 Pseudomonadota bacterium | reverse complement strand
CTTTCTTTTCCAGCCTGTCAATTACACCATTAATTGTACTCATTCCCATGCTTACCTGCTTAGCAAGCTCTGATTGGGTTATCCGTCCACCTTTTTGCAGCGAATACAAGCAAATCATCTGTGGTGCTGTAGTGTTATACTCGTTATTGAGTTTACGAGAATGTATATCAACCGCCCGGATTATCTTGCGAATTGATGTCAATACACGAATACCATTATTTTCAAAAAAATCATCGGTCGCTGCCTGACTACTATTAGGCTCAATATTTTCTTTATTCATAAGTCGTTCCAGATAATAATATTCCACAAAGAAACATTGCAACAGAAATGTTTCTAGTGCGAAATAATATATTATTTAACTCAATTTGTCAAACCATAATATATTGAGATTGAAATATGTAGATCCACAAGTGTCGTAAAATTAATAGTTACTATTTAGTCTAGTGATGGAATACATTGCCATCATTGTAATCAGACAGATAGTGTTTTTGGTGCTAAAATGAAGTCAATCGCAACTGTCAACCCTGTGATATTGTCTATAAGTGCCGTTTTTACACCAAAATAAGCTTTATAGATATAACTGTAAGTAAAGGGAATGTAGGGATTGGTTGGGGATTTTAATCCGAAGTTATTAGGTGTATTGTTGATAAAATCATTTAATGTATGCTTGTAAATGTTTTGTGTTTAAGGGAGAAAAGTGCTCTGAACTTATATTGACATGGTTTGCTTGAGTTGTTAAGATAAAAACATTGAGTGTAATTGATTGTCAACAAGGAGTTTGCAAGATGGTTAAAACAAGACTTCCCTCATATCGTCTCAAGAAGAACAATAGCGGCAAGTCCTATGCTTACGTAGCTCTTAATGGTAAACGTGTAAGTTTAGGGCCACACGGCTCAGAAGCTAAAGAGAGATACGAAGCGGTAATTTCTGAGTGGCTGGCTGGAGGTAAGTTTCTGCCTGCCGGTGAGGAATCAATTACGGTTCAGGAATTATGTGCCCGGTATCTCAAGTATGCCAAGCAGCATTATACAGGTTCAACCGAGTAT
>JAKSDL010000456.1 GCA_022360105.1 Pseudomonadota bacterium | reverse complement strand
TTCAAACTTGTTAAATCACGCTAGCTGCCGGATAATTGACTGTCAAATTGTTCCCTTCTACTCTTTCGAAAGATTTTGACATCTAGTTGATTCCCTTGATCCAAGTTTTATTCCATTATTAGGGTAATGTTTGAAATAATCCTGAGTTTTCTTCAAAAATTGTGGGATAACGTACGAAATCAAGCATACCGGTTTGTTTCTCATCAGCCATCAAAACAGCGGAATAGTGAACTGTTACCTGTTCATTTTTGCATTGTTGCTCACAATAGTTACGATTATCAGAAGAGGTAGAGTCATTCACCAGGGACGCTAAAAGATTATTCTGGATGATGATTTCGAGAAGGTATTGATTTTGAAGGGAAGGTGGGTCCACCTTGCTTGATCAAGCCTACAATTAAGCACAATGGGGCTAAACTCAAAAGCCCAGCCCCGGTAATGAAACACTACAGACTTAGAACTAGATTTTTAAAAATATTATTGATGACAGTCCCCAGTGGTAATTTGAGAAATAGTACAGATTAAGTTGTATTCTCCTCGAACCAACCAGTCGTAATGCACTGCATTGATGTAAATTTGAATAGTATCTGTGGAAGGATCAGTAACGCTTATGGGAGGTGACTGATAATTCCTGGGATCTGCTAGCATAAAATCTTTGTGTTCGATCCAATTCCAGTTATGATGCAAGCCTACAAAATAGCGGGGCCGATCCTTTGTTTGCAGATATGAAGTATCAACAGGTTCATCCCAGGTTGCAGTAATATAAGTTCCGTCAAAACTGACATTGATATTCTGCACCTGGTGATTGGCATTGGCATCAAATAGTTTGGAAAATTCAAACGATGAGATATCTGATCCAGGAAGATAATAAGGATCATAGGACACTTCCACGCGAGGTGAAGGCCCGGTCTCCTCAAATTGCAACCAGTCACCACTCGCATCAGCTGCATACCAGTTAAACCACTCATCAAAGATAAATGAATATGGCGCAGGAGCAGACCACATCGGCGAATAGTCGTACAAAGTCAAATCTATTGTTTCAGCAATTTTACCAAATGATGACCTCATTTGAATGCCGCTATGCTCAAATATGTTAATTATCCCGGCAACTTTGTTATCTTGGGTGTGATACCTTTCATTTAACTGCACCATACCGAAAGGATAAGCATACCAGTTATCATCACTTTTTTTGACAAGGTTGTATTCCGCTTCCGCCTGACTGCCATCCGGAAGCGTCAAATCGATACTAAGTTCAAGAAAGTTATACGCAGAGAGATCTCCGTTGATTGTGATACTGCGCTGATTAGCAGCCATTTCTCTCTCAAACCAATCAACATCCTCATCACGCAGAGGGTCCCATAAGTCAACTCTTATCCAGGCATCGGAGGGAAACACATATTCTGCTGAATCTGCGAACTTTCTGAATCGCCAATACAGGGTCAAACCTGTATTGTCACCGACTGGATGGTTACCATCCACAAGGCTGTATGGATCATTTTCCCAAAGGAGCTTTGCCAGATATTCATCGGTAGGGAATAACCTGAAACTTTTGTTAACAACCTCAGTACCCGGTGCATCCCCGTTGAATGTATCCTCATACTCAACCGTAATAGTAAACACTGTATCATGATCCGGAGACCAGGCATCTGGGATTTTAAACTGATGTGAAACGTGGTCATGCCTTATACCACGAGCTGTTCCCCAATACTGATCATCATCATATTGATTGTAAAAGAGAAGGAACAAATTTAAACACTGATAATCGCTGGTAGCATCAATTTGTGCCTGTGCTTCTGCCAGATCACAGTTAATCCTATAAGTCTCACCGTTAGGACCGGCAAGTTCAGCAGGTGTCAATGAGTACAAGGTATCATCTAACACATCCACACGGACACTGATTATATGAAAGCGAGTTTCCGGATCACCACGATTATCATCATCAATAAACAATTCAATTTCCCTTTCACCTTCTTCATTACGGGCGCCAAATCGGATATTGAACTTATCCCGGTCACCAATCTCCTTCATTTCCACGCCATCGTAAATCACAAATCCATCCAACCCTCTTTCGGTGTCTTCAATTTTAAAAGAGAAAGAACTCGTTGTGAATTCCGCAAAGAACGTTCCACTTTTTCTATAGACCTTATAACCTGTATCCACATTGGTGAAAACCTCGTTGACATCATCGTAAAACAACACACCAGTTTCATTGACATGTCTGATCAAATGGGCTCCGGAGTGACTGGCATTAACGATAAAGCCACCGCCGTGTTCAAGTCCGTTTTGAACCATGTCTATAAATCCTGCAACAAACTGGTTACGAGTCTCGCCGTTTTGAATGAAAGTTGGATGCAAATCCTCAATAAAATTAGCTTCAAGAGTCGCCATATCCGTTGACGGATCGCTCAAGAGATTAGCCACAAAATTATCCAGCAATGTTGCAAACAGGGCATTCAATGTTGCAACCTCTGTTGGATCTGTAGCATCCAGGGTTGGACTGGTATCCGTAAAATCAACTCCACTAAGATCTGCAGCAACAGACATAACATCAACCAACGCCCCGGAATCATCAGCTGCAATCACCGACTCAAGAAAAGCCAGATCAGCTGCATCCGGAATAAAGGTGCCGGCAATCATTCTTTCTATCAGCCCATTTGTTCCATATGCCAACAATCCTGACATCAGGTTAGTCGGAAGTGTCATCTGATGATTGATAGCTCTCAGTAAAGCTCCGATAGTAGCCACTTGCTGTTGCAATTGTTCTTCAAAGGCCAGGGCAGTATCCATGGAACTATGGTACGCGCTAACCTCGGCATCATTGCTTGGATCAATCATGTAGGTATCCAGGATTAGCGTTTCTGCTGTTGTGACGTGAGTGACTATCAGCTTCGGCAGATTAGCAGTATCGATAATGCCATTGGCGTCCAAATCAAGATCTGCCACATTGGCCTTTGTTCCCAAAATGGATATGAATTCCGCTTTCAAGCCAAGACAAGCATCTGTAGTCGTATCAAACGAACCATTCTTATCGATATCCACATAAGTATCGGGAGTGACACCACTGCAATTTGGAACCAGATTCAAAGGATCAGCTTGCCTTCCTTTAACTTCCAAGGCTAACACAGCTGCCGGGTTAATACCTGTCAAATCGGCCAACAACGTAAACTGACCGTTGGCATCAGTGGCTATCGGTCCATCTATCACCGCTTTGCTGGCATAATCGATTAGTGTTAACTCTCCGAATGCCACCGGCGCGTCCAGAACTTCACCGATCAGGGTGAATTCTTCAGTTGTGCCTGAAATCAGCTGATCAAGTGTGATTCTCACATTATCTGTTTCCAGCGCTGACACGGTCAATAACTTCTCCCCGTAATGCGTTGTATTTTCCGCCCTGAGGGTGTAACTGCCTGCCTGCAGAAACAAGGTGAGATTTCCGTTGCTATCGGTAATACCCAAAAGATTACCATTCTCGGAAATGGATGCCCCCGCGACATGAAAATAAGTGTCATCCTCGACAAATACACCTATTACACCCAGTAAATTTCCGGTAATGATCGATCGTTTATGCAAGTCAACACCACAAACCAGGTTTCTCACATTGGAATGGATGGCTGAGGATACATTACACGTAGCGACCATTTCCGAATCGGTGTGATCAAAAAACTCCAGGGAGAAATCGATGGCACCGTGTTGAAAATCATTCAGAATTACATCTGCTATAAACGTATCACCCGAAGCTTCAACATTGAGGGCAGTTTCCTGTAATGGATTACCCGGTCCAACCGATTTAAAAATCACATCAAGATCGCTCAACCCTCCAACCTCATCCACAACTTCGGAGGGAATGGTGAAATAGAAACTGGCCTGACCACCTTCTTCAGACAGGGTGATTAACATTTCTCCATATAAAGGAATAATGTTAATGACAATCTGCTGACCCACGATTACATCAACCCCACCAGGATTATCTTTCGATTTTCCAATTTGAAGGGATCCGTCATATAACTTCAGTTGGATGGGATAGTTACCTTGAGGCAGATTGATATATTGATCAGAAATACCGGTGGCCGGATTCAATGCAAAAATCTGCTCATCACCGGTGCTGTCTAAAATAATCCCCATCTGTGGAGCAACAATCCCGGAAAGTTCGGTGGGATTATAAGAAAACTTAAAATCCAGCAAGGTGGAAAGCAAACTGACATCCATAAGAGTATCACCAATAATCGGACTCAACGTGAGAGGAACACTGTTACTTCCATCCATAATATCGGTAACCACTGAACCGGCATATTGCTGGTTGCCTTTGGAAACCAGCAGGGAAAATTCATAATTCCCTGGCGTCAAAACCAATTGCCGATTGGACTGCACATCAAACGTGTCGTCATCGACATAGATCGACCAGACATAGGTTTCCCTCACCATGGTAGCTGTGTTGGTTACCTGCAGCTCACCGGTGTAGACATCACTTGCGGTAAACATGGCAAAAAATGAATTGGCTCCCATAGAACCCACGCCTTCCTCACTCGACTTAAAAATGGCTGACATATTGATTGATAAGGTCGTCATCTGTTCAGCATCACCCTGCGAACCTCCACCGCCACCTTCGCCACTGCATCCGGCGATGAGGGATAAAGCAAAAAAAATGATTCCAAATAGAAATGGAATTTCGTTTTTTTTTAAATTCATAAAATACTCCTGTAAAATCGAGATATATTTATTTATATATCTGTTTTTATTAAATTTTTAAAAAATGATGAAAAGGCAGAAAAGGATCATCTCCCTTTTTGGGACTTTTGTTCAGAACGGTGCTGTATGTTGTTCTTTAAAGACGAGAGATTTTGACGAAGCAAACCAACGCAAAATTGGCTTGTTGAATCCCACAATTTCCCTTCACCTTTCCCTGATTTGCCTTGCTAAATTCTTTATCATGTAGCGTACTGAATCTAATTTTTTTGATTCCGGTCCAAACCATTCAAAAGACAATAACAAGACGTTTAGCTCAATTTGAATTCAATCGAGCCGGCTCTCAAAAGCAGAAAATTTCAAGGCTGGTTATCTACCTCCACTAAGAGCATGGACAGTTTAGAGAGGAAACACGAAAAAGCCAATTAAAAAAATAAAATTGCTAATTTATCTCACAAGCTTAAACGTTGAAGGTTTTTAGCTAACTTTTAGTCTTTTAACAACAGAAGTTTAGCGAAGAGAGGGGGCATTCTTAAACGATCAGTGGTGAAAAAAACTGGTCTTTAGGAAGTGAGCTAAAAATAAAGGCCAAAACGAGAGAGGTGAAATGTAAAAGCTCGGAAAAGTTAA
>JAKSDL010000921.1 GCA_022360105.1 Pseudomonadota bacterium | reverse complement strand
TTTGCTGAATCCCCTGAAGAAAAAGGATACCGTATTATGAAAGGCATCGATCAACTGCCTGCAATTGAAAAAATGAACAGCGATGCCACCTTCAAGATTTATGACTCCCAAGGAAAGCTTGTCTTTACCAAAAAATCCCGATCGGCCAGTTTTACCAGCGATTACAAGAATCCGGATAAAAGACTGACAAAAACGATCTCCTATTTTTATGCACCGGCAGATGACAAAGGCAATGGAGCGTTGATGATCGAAAATACCATAGGTGACGATGATCAGTGGATATATCTGAAAGGTTTGCGCAAACCAAAACGAGTGATTGGCTCAGACAAAAGTTCGTCTTTCATGGGGTCTGATTTTTCAAACGGTGATGTATCGGCTCGCGATATTGACGACAGCAATTACGTTTGGCTTGGCAGCGAATCAATAACCTTCAAGGGGAAAAAAATCAAAACGGAGAAAATCCAATCGGAATTTAAGGATAGAAGTATGAAGGAAGACTATGGCTACAGCAAAACTGTTGCCTGGGTTCACCCAAAAACCGGCCTGGTTTTTAAGGGAGAAATGTACAACCTCAACGGTCAACTGCAAAAAACCATGAAGATGATTTCCTTTACCATAAAGAAAAATCGGGACGGTAAAAGAGTATTTCTGGTGACCGGCATGGAGATGAAAAATGTGATCAAAGGCACCAAAACAGTCATGGAGACTCAGAATATTAAAGTCGAAAAACAGACTAAAAAGATCAACCCAGCGATTTTTTCCACCTCATATTTGACCCGTAAGTGGTGGTAGGAAGGGCGGCTATCAGTTATCGGAGAGTAAACAATGTTAGGGCGGTCCTAGGTTGATGTCATTTAGTTAAGAGAATTGGGATTACGTGGCCGCCGGAGGGCTGGACTCTGCCAAGGCACTACCACCCATTGCCGATAATTCATAAACACAACTAAGCGATGCAAAGATGAAACAGTTAATACATATAGCACTCATTGTAATTTTTATACTAGGAATTCATCTATCTGTTATTGCAGATGATTTTGACGATCTCGTCGGACTTTCCGATGAAACCTCGGTGGAAGAAACAGAATCCGGGTTGGATGATTTAGCCAGTGATGAAGATCTGGGAACCGGTCTTGCTGAAGAGTTCAACGATGTAGAAGAAGATTCATCAGGATTGACCGTTTCATTTGGCGGTTATCTGAAAATACTAGGATACTGGAATGAAGAAAAATACTCAGATGCCCTGTGGGAGTATTACCAGGGATTGGCTATGGCCGGACACGAGATTCCAAAAGAGCAAAAGTTGAGTGGCTTTAATAATGTCGGGACCCGGATGCAGGTAAAAGTGGAAGGATATCTGGGGGACAAGGCTCGATTATTCAGTGCTTTTAATTTGAACTATAATCTGGCCCAATCCCTTCACCAAAACAATTCATCCAATGATGAAGGGGATAAGTCCGAGATTCGTATGGTCGAGAGTTTTGTAGAGATTTATGACAACAGCAGGACCTGGAAAATTGGATCACAAATCGTTACCTGGGGCTATATGGAAGGATTTGAAGTACCGACCGACAGGTTAAACGCCAGGGATGAGTCTTATAAAAGCACGGAGTATGAAGACAGCAAACTTGCCAGCACGGGTGTATTTCTAACCCAGACAATCAGCAATCAGCAACTGGAACTGATCTATATTCCGGTGACAAAACCTAATGTTGCACCCGAGTTTACCGACTATCTTTATACAGGCACAGATGAAGATCCGGAGAAGAAACCTGACAATTCGAAATGGGCGACCAGGTTTGTTGGATCAGTTGGTAATCTGGATATCACATTGAGTTACATTGAAGGCTTGGACAATGATCCGGACCTCAACGCCTCGGGCGATGCCAAGGTCTATAACCGAGTGAGAAGTCCCGGTCTGGACCTTCAGTACAACGCTGGCAGTTTTCTGGCAAAATTCTCCGGTGCTTATTATTACACGGAAGATACGGAAGGGGATGATCCTGATACTAAAAATCATTGGGGAAAATATGCAGCCGGGGTAGAATTCAACATCGGTGGCTCCACCATCAATCTATATGCAGGTCAGGAAGTTATTGCAAATTATGATGATTCGGCTTCTGCCCAATCCACCAATTTTCTGCTGGGCCAGCTTCGGGAACGAACAGATTTTGTATCGGGTCATATCAATGCTGATTTTCTTACCGGTAACGCGTTGAACGTTGTTTTGATGGCCGCCGGTTATTGGGATGAAGAAGGGGAACCCGTGCAATCAATCTATAAAATGACATTGAAATACAAAATTGCCGATGGCCTGGATGTCTTGTGCAGTCCCATGTATGTGAACTATCTGGAAAGCACTTTCATCGATTGGCAGGCTGAGGTGAAGTATTCGTTTTAGTGAAAGTGATATTTCTAATTGTGCCCTTGCTGTTGAAAAATGAATAATCGTGTTTGTTTATAAGCACGAGCACGGCATTTGAGTTGGAAACAAATTAAAAAACAGTAGGATGGGTAACTTGTTACCCATCAACTGGATGTAAATGACTATTGATCACATTCCGCCCGATGGGCCGGCGATAGCTTGCCCATCTTTACATACTGGGTCACCTAATACTGAGCCTTTTGGGCATTTGCTCCAAAGGAGCATCTTATAAAAGCATAGGGTGTAGCGTAGCGAAACCCTATGTTGACAGGTTCTACAGTTTTTATGCTCTGAAGGAGCATTTCAAAACCAAGGTTTGAAAATCA
>JAKSDL010000749.1 GCA_022360105.1 Pseudomonadota bacterium | reverse complement strand
TTCTGCCGTGACTTTCAGCGAAGCCATGCAGTCGGATATTATACTCCAACACGTCCCTATTCTGGCACTGGCCTCGGGAACAGTGGGAGGGCCCCAAGTCCGCAATGTTGCTACCATTGGCGGAAATATTTGTAATGGGGTGACCAGTGCCGATAGCGCTTCTGCCTTGATGTGCCTGAACACCGAGTTGAAGGTTGAAGGACCAGCGGGACAGCGTTTAATCCCGATCTCCAAGTTTTATCTTGGACCGGGAAAGGTCGATATCAAACCGGGTGAAATCCTGACGGCATTTTTGATTCGATCCAAAGATTATGAGGAAACTTCGGGGTATTATCATAAATATGCCATGCGTAATGCCATGGATATCGCAACTATTGGTTGTGCAGCTATATGCCGTGTTAAAGGAGATACTCTGGGAGATTTAAGACTGTCGTTTGGCGTGGCTGCTCCAACACCGATTCGATGTTCTGATACGGAAAAAGCTGCTATCGGTCAAAAGATTTCACAGTCTCTGATCTCCGACATTGAAAACCAGGTTGTGAATGAAGTAACTCCTAGAACTTCATGGCGGGCAAGCAAGGAATTCCGGTTACAAATCATTCAAGAACTGGCTGGTCGGGTCGTTACCAAAGCCATTCAACAAGCAGGAGGAAATATCCAGTGAACCAAAGCATATCACTAACCGTAAATGGCCGACAACGCAGTCTGTCTGTGGATGTACGAAAATCCCTAATGGAAGTATTGCGGGATGACCTGGGGCTTATCAGCGTCAAACAGGGATGTGGTGTGGGAGAATGCGGAGCCTGCTCCGTGTTGATTGATGACCTGCTGGTTGATGCCTGCATCTATCTGGCTGTTTGGGCAGATAATAAATCGATCCGCACTGTGGAAGGTGAAAGCAAAGAAGGAGAGCTTTCCGTGGTACAAAACGCCTATGTTGAGGAAGGCGCCGTTCAATGTGGTTTCTGTACACCGGGTTTTGTCATGGCTTCGACCTCTTTTGTGGAAAAATACAAAGGCCAGAAAGTAACCAGGGATGATATTTGCCGGGAGCATGCCGGAAACATCTGCCGCTGTACAGGCTACAAAAGCATTGTCAGTGCCGTGGAAAAAAGTCTGGAAGAGGTATAGTATTGATACGTTTGCAGATTGAACCTCGGCCTCAGCCTTCGCATGTTATGAAGTACGGGTCTCCCCTGGTTTCTGCCTTACTGATGGCAGTCAGTGGTATAATTATCTTCACTATTCTCGGGAAAAACCCCCTGGTTGCCTTCCATACCTTCTTTATTGAACCGATCAACGATTTTTATGGTTTGGGAGAGCTGCTGATAAAGGCATCTCCATTGATGTTAATCGGCGTGGGACTTGCCATTGGTTTTCGGGCAAACATTTGGAATATTGGAGCAGAAGGGCAACTGGCTGTTGGAGCTATAGCGGGAAGCGGGGTAGCTTTATACTTTTTTCAAAGTGATGCTTTTTATATTATTCCCCTGATGTTTATCGCAGGCTGTTTGGGAGGAATGGCCTGGGCTTCCATTCCGGCTTTTTTGAAAACCCGCTTCAACACCAATGAAATCCTGGTTAGTCTGATGCTGAACTATGTAGCGCTTCTGCTGCTCAGCTATATGGTTCACGGTCCCTGGAAAGACCCGAGCGGGTATGGTTTTCCCCAATCCAGGCTGTTCGAGCCATCCGCATTGCTTCCCATTATACTGGATGGAACCAGACTTCATGTTGGCATTCTTGTCTCATTGCTTATTGTCCTGGCCGGATGGATATTTCTCCTAAAGAGTTTTATCGGTTATCAGATTCAGGTTGCCGGACTAGCCCACAAGGCTGCCCACTATGCCGGATTTAAGCATCAATCATTGGTCTGGGTGGGACTGCTTTCCGGAGGAATGGCTGCTGGGCTGGCTGGCGTTATGGAAGTATCCGGACCTATCGGACAACTCCTGCCACAGGTTTCTCCCGGTTATGGTTACGCTGCCATTATTGTTGCTTTTGTCGGACGATTGCATCCACTGGGCATTTTACTTTCCAGCCTATTAATGGCACTTTTGTACCTGGGTGGTGAATCGGGGCAAATGAATCTGGATTTACCTTCCGCTGTCACCGGGGTTTTCCAGGGGATGCTATTGTTTTACCTATTAGGAACTGATTTGCTGGTAAACTATCGAATCAAAATAAAATCCTGGAAAAAATCAAACATCGCTGAAGCAAAAAGTTAAACTGAATCAACCTGGGTGCCGTCCCTATGGGACTAATTGCATGTAAGAGGCACTCAAACCAGTGGTTAAAACCACTGGCTACTATATTTCGCTCCTACGGAGCTTACTATCAGTTCGATTTGGTCTTTTAATGGATAATCCCGAAGGGATGACACAGTAGTAGCCAGCGGTGTAAACCGCTGGAAATAGATACCTAATATCAGATGAGTCCTGTAGGGACGACACTGATGGCTAGTAACCAATCGAATTGATCAGCCAATCTAAAATAAGCTGTGCGGGTGGCTAAATAGCGCCAATTGCACTAATCGAATATTACAAATAATTACCGGAGAGCCTGTTTGAGCGTTGACACCATCATATCCATTTTTATCGCTGCCATTGCTGCAGGTACGCCCTTGGTTTACGCATCATTGGGAGAATTAATAACCGAAAAATCAGGTGTATTAAACCTGGGAGTGGAAGGGATGATGCTGGTTGGAGCCGTTACTGCTTTTATCGTCAAAGCAAAAACAGCAAGCTTGTTGTTGGCGGTTTTGGGAGGTATGGCAGCTGCAGCCTTGATGGCCTTGATATTTGCCTTTATCACCATCACCTTGATGGCAAACCAGGTTGCTACTGGGCTGGCCTTAACTATTTTTGGCATAGGATTGAGTGCTTTCATAGGACTGGAGTATACCAGCATCGCCTTGGAAGCCTTGCCAAAAGTCCATTTTCCTCTGCTGAGCGACATTCCAATACTCGGACGTTTGGTTTTTTCTTTTGACGTACTGATATATTTTTCATTCATACTGTTTGCAGGTCTTAACTGGTTCCTGTATAAAAGTCGACCTGGATTGATCCTCAGAGCAGTCGGAGAATCGCCGCAATCCGGGCATGCTTTGGGTTTTTCAGTGAATACCATTCGCTATCTTTCTGTGTTGTTTGGTGGTGCCATGGTAGGGATCGGGGGTGCTTATCTTGCCATTGCTTACACTCCCATGTGGGTGGAAGGAATGACATCCGGTAGAGGTTGGGTAGCCCTGGCCCTGGTGGTTTTTTCCACCTGGCGCCCTGCAAGGGTGATAGTTGGAGCCTATTTGTTTGGTGGTGTCACCATCATTCAGTTTCATATCCAGGGATTTGGCATCGATATACCGTCACAATTCCTATCGATGTTGCCTTATCTGGCAACAATTGTTGTCTTGGTACTTATTTCCAGAGATATCAACACAATCCGGCTGAACGCCCCTGCTTCCTTAGGTACGGCCTTTCATCCGGAATCTTAATTAAAAAATAAGGAGAAGAGAAATGTTTAAAAAACTGTTTCAAGCAGCAATCACTTCAGTTCTGATTCTCGGCATCTGTTTTAGTGCAGCGGCCCAGGAAAAACTTAAAGTCGGATTTGTCTATGTGAGCCCGATTGGTGACGCCGGTTGGACCTATCAGCATGACCTCGGCAGAATTGCATTGGAAAATGCCTATCCGGGTCAGGTTGAAACCAAATACATTGAAAATGTACCGGAAGGTGCCGAAGCGGAACGAGTGATCCGTGATCTGGCTCAAAGCGGACACGATTTGATATTCACTACTTCGTTCGGCTATATGAATCCAACACTCAAGGTTGCCCGCTTGTTTCCGAAGAAGTTTTTTGAACATTCCACCGGCTACAAGACTGCACCCAACGTCGGAACCTACATGTGCCGATTTTATGAAGGACGTTACCTGACAGGATTGGTCGCCGGTAAAATGACGAAATCCAATGTATTGGGATACGTAGCTGCTTTCCCTATTCCTGAAGTCATTCGAGGGATCAATGCCTTCACCCTTGGTGCGCAAAAGAACAATCCGAATGTGAAAGTCAAAGTCATCTGGGTAAACTCCTGGTTTGATCCTGGAAGAGAGCGTGAAGCTGCAGAGACATTAATCGTTCAGGGTGCCGATGTTGTAACCCATCATACGGATTCAACAGCTCCCACCCTGGTTGCAGAAGAAAAAGGTGTCTTTTCAGTGGCCTATCATTCCGATATGTCCAAATACGGTCCGAAAGCTCATCTGACAGCGACTATGCATGTTTGGGATAAGTATTACTCCAAGGTGGCCGGAGACGTGCTGGCAGGCAATTGGAAATCAAACCAGGTCTGGGGTGGAATTAAGGAAGGCATGATCAAAATCGCTCCTCTCAACAAAGTTGTGCCTTTAGAAACCAAGCAACAGGTGAATCGCATCAAAGCCATGATCGCTTTCGGAAAATTTCATCCGTTCACCGGTCCAATTCTGGCTCAGGATGGAGAGATAGTAGCTGTGGACGGTAAAGTACTGACTGACGAGCAGCTTCTGAACATGAATTACTATGTGAATGGTGTTCAGGGGCAATTGCCGAAATAAGTCTATTGTAGGGTGGATCAGGTACAGCGGATCCACCAACATACAAGATATCAAGATCAAATGGTTCTGTTGACATGATAAAGCAGTAATCCTTGAGTATTCAACCGAGTTCTTTAAATTCTCAGATCGAACGGTAGGGCGGCTCTACGTGGCCGCCGAATTACTTTTTTGGTAGAATAAAAAAAAACGTTAAATAATTTTGCATGAATTAATTTTATGCAATGTTTCTCAGGTTTAGCATAAAAATAGCTGGTCGGCGGGGACGTAGCCCCGCCCTACCGTTCGTTATCCGAATTTATCTAAAATTTGAAAAACAGTTACCATTTTCTTTTTAACGAAGTAAAAACCTCTCCCATGGAAAACACTCCCCGGTTGGAATTAGTTAATATCACCAAAAAGTACCCTGCTGTTGTGGCAAATGATGCCGTCAATTTAAAGGTTCTTCCCGGTGAGATTCATGCCATTCTTGGTGAAAACGGAGCTGGTAAGAGCACCCTGATGAAAATCATTTATGGTGTGGCAAAACCGGATGAAGGTCAGATTTTTTGGGAGGGTCAAGCTGTTGTCGTTAGTAACCCCGCTTTTGCCAGAAAGCTGGGCATCGGCATGGTGTTTCAACATTTTTCCCTGTTTGAAACGCTGACAGTGGCTGAAAACATTGCACTGGCAATGGATGGGGAAAGAAACATACCGGCTCTTTCCGCTCGTATTGAAGAGGTTTCAGAACAATACGGCCTGCCACTTGACCCTAGAAGACTTGTACACTCCCTTACTGTGGGCTTAAGACAACGAGTGGAAATTGTACGCTGCCTCCTGCAAAAACCGAAATTGCTCATCATGGATGAGCCTACATCCGTTTTGACTCCGCAGGCTGTTAAAAAAATGTTTGAAACCTTGCGGAGACTGTCTGAGGAAGGTTGCAGCATTTTATACATCAGCCATAAACTGGATGAGATTCAGGAGCTTTGTCATAAAGCTACCATCATATGTGGCGGTAAGGTTACCGGTAACGCAGAGCCGGATAAGGAAACGGCATCCAGCCTGGCAAAAATGATGATCGGTCACGAGCTTCCGGTTTGTTCTCTTCCGCCCAGGACTTTTCAAGGTGACAACCAATTGGAGGTTAACGAGCTCTCCAGCAAAGCGGATGATCGTTTTGGAACGGACCTCGACAATGTTTCTTTTCACGTGGAATCCGGAGAAATACTCGGTATCGCCGGCATTTCGGGGAACGGTCAACGTGAGCTGATGGCCGCACTGAGCGGAGAAAAACTGGCTAAAACACCTGAAAATGTCATGATTTGCGGTACAGAAGCAGGGCATTTGGGTCCTGGTGCCCGCAGAGACCTGGGACTGGGATTCGTACCTGAAGAGCGCATCGGATGTGGAGCTGTGCCAGGTATGTCTATAACCAGCAATGGATTATTAACCGCACACCGGCTGGGTATGATTCGTTATGGTTTAATACGAAACAACAATGTTTCAGAATTCACGGCCCAATGTGTTTGCGATTTTAATGTCAAATGTGGACATGTAAATGATCCCATAACCAGTCTTTCCGGTGGCAACTTGCAGAAATTTATCACCGGAAGGGAGATCATTCAAAATCCTGCCCTCCTTATCCTTTCCCAACCAACCTGGGGAGTTGATGTAGGTGCGGCTAACCTGATCAGACAGTCGATTATTGAGCTACGCAACAAAGGTACTGCCGTGTTAGTTGTTTCGGAAGAACTGGATGAGCTATTCGAGATTTGCGATCGCCTGGTAGTGATTTCCAGAGGCAAAATTTCGCCTTCCGTGAATATAAATGACACCAGCAAAGAGAAGATAGGTCTTTGGATGAGCGGTATGTTCCGGGGTAACACGCTACAAAATGACGTCAATGCTAATTAAAACATCTCAGTTCCTGAATTCATTATGAACAAAGATCATTTTATCATTGAATCTCTGAAACAGATTGCGGATGGAATTACCAATACTTTCGGTAGCAACTGCGAAGTGGCCATTCACGATCTCAAAAATGTCACCCATTCCCTGGTTTATATCACCGGAAACGTGACGAATCGCCAACTCGGCTCTCCGGTCACTGATGCCGTTATCAAGGAAATTGTCAATCATGGCAATGATGTGAAAGACAAATATGCCTTCAAGAGTATCACGGACGATGGCAGGGAGATTAAATCCACCACGATTTTTATTCGTAATGAACAAGGGGAGGTGATTGCTGCCTTTTGCATTAATTTTGATGTAACCGATTATCTCAACGCTCTGCAGGCTTTGGAAATGTTTGCAGGAATAAAACCGGACAAGGAATCGAAACCTATTTCTGAGAAACTCGCCTTCTCCGTGGACAACACCATTGAGACCCTTTTCGAAGAAGCAGTAAAAGAAGTTGGGAAACGACCTGCCACCATGACGACAGATGAAAAAATCAATCTTGTAAGGATTCTGGAAAGAAAAGGTGTTTTTCAGATCAAGGGGGTCATTAATCAGGTTGCTCTACAGCTGGGAGTTACCAATTTCACAGTCTACAATTATCTAAAAAAAATTCGAGCCACCAACGGTTCCAGCATCACCGATATTCTTAAATAAGTTAGTTTTTGCTTTTTGTTTGAATCGACCATGTTTCATGTCCATGCCTCACAAAACAAGTATCTCAAGATATAGTGATCAGTTATCGGTTATCCGTTATCAGTCTTACGTGAAAGCTCCGCTTTCTGTATTGTTGCATTTTAAATAAAGGTTGCTGCTTGATAAAAAGATGTTTTTCCATGCCAGTTCCCACTCTCGAACAGTTGTTCAACAAACTGATAACACACAGTCAAATCAGGCTGAACTGAATCCTAAAGAATGCATTGTCAAACAGTTCAATCATTAATACGGAAAACAACCTATGCCTCATCAAACATTGGCC
>JAKSDL010000645.1 GCA_022360105.1 Pseudomonadota bacterium | reverse complement strand
GGCTGCTACCAGGGTGGGATTATAAAAAACATTCAGGATTAATATTGTTTGATCCGGCTTGCTGATCACTTTTCCAGTCGTAGCTGTAAAAAAGTTTCCTGCAAATCCCACTGTGTAAGTTGCTGAAAACAGGAGACCTAAAAAAAGTGTAAACCATACCACTGACCAACGTGCATTTTTCACACTGGAGGAGGTAAAAACCTTCATCGCCAGATGCGGTAGAGCTATAGGACCGAGTGTAAATGCCGGAATCAAGGCAAAGTACCACCTGAAATCATATTTCATATCAAAAAAAGTGGGAATACTCCTCAACATGTCCGGTACCATATCACTGTACATCAATGGCGGAAACCACCATCCCGAAGATCCCATTGCTTTCATAATGGCACCCATGGGAACAACCATGGCCAGAGTCATCACAATCATTTGAAAGGCAGCATTATAGGATGCTCCATACATCCCACCAATAGTGATAAATCCCACTGTCGCCAACCCTGCTACTACCAACGCAATATTGTAGGGCACACCAAAAAGCAGTTCAAAAGCCTGACCGAGCCCGATCATCTGCCCCAGTGCATACATCACCATAATTAGTATCATCCAAAAAATGATCACTATCGTGGAACCATTTCCGTATCTCACTTTGATAAATGATGCCGGCGTATATGTCTGCATTCTCCTTAAACTCGTACCATATAAAAGAGTCAATAGTGGGATCGAAATAGCCCACTGAATCCATAAATACACAAAAGGAACCTGCAACTTTAAAATCAAGGCTATCACACCCAGGAATGTTGCCAGACTGGCCCAGGTTGCCGCCATACCCAAACCGTTTGTGACCGGTCCTATTGAAAAACCCGCTGCATAAAAGTCCGCATCACTGGCAGTTCGCCTGCTGGCCACCCATCCCACATAATAAAAGACAACAAACAACAATACCACTACCGTAACTCCCAACCATACATTATTCAGTGCGTATTCTGTAGGCATTTTTGTCTCCCGCTATTAGTCAGATTTTGTCGAATTTTCGTTCAGGTATGCTTCCATTTCATCATCAAATTTGTTGCAGACAATCGTCATCACAAAGCAAACAGCAGCTATTCCAAACCATCCTAAGATGATAGGAATGATGTACTGGGCCGGAAAACCATTGTAATCAACCGATTGTAATTGTGGGAACAGAACAAAAATGGCTGCAGAATGCCCCATCAGCAGTAATAAAACTGAAAAGATGATCGTTAATCGGACCTCTTTTTTGTATAATTTTTCTTTCATACGCCTTCCCCCTTTTTTGGAATTTTGTTACCAAAGAACAAAACTCGTTTCTTTCACTTCTGCCAGGTACCTAATACACAGACACTCCGAAGTACTGATTGTTCTTTGGTGAAAATTAAAGATGATGTTGGATGTGGGACAGCATCCGTTACCCCTGGCTGCATAGCTTGAAGAACTCCCTCAATTCGGATGCCATCCCTTTTCTGCGTGGAATGGTTGCCGGCAAGTCAGTTTTTGCCCCACTCAGAGTTTCTTAATTCAACCCTCCTGATCTTGCCACTGATCGTTTTTGGTAAGGATTCCATGAACTCTATTTTTCGCGGGTACTTATAGGGAGCTGTTACTGACTTTACATAGTCCTGCAGTTCTTTAACGAGGTTATCACTTGCTTCATATCCCGGGGTGAGTATCACAAAAGCTTTTACCACTTCCCCCCGGGTTTCATCAGGACTGGACACGACAGCAGACTCAGCAACTGCCGGATGCTCTATTAAAGCCGATTCAACCTCAAAGGGACCAATTCGGTAGCCCGATGTTAAAATCACATCATCGGATCTTCCCACAAACCAGAAATAACCATCCTCGTCTTTGTAGGCCCTGTCTCCAGTCAGGTACCATCCATTTCTATAAACTGAGGCTGTGCGATCCGGTTCTTTCCAGTATTCCTTCATCAATCCTACAGGTCTTTCCGGTTGTACTCTTACGGCAATATCACCTTCTGTGTTTGGAGGGAGGATATCTCCGTTTTCGTCCACCACTTGCAGGTCGATCCCCGGGGTTGGTTTACCCATAGACCCGAAACGAGGTTCAATGCACGGAAAGCTTCCACAAAGGAGAATGGTCTCAGTCTGTCCATATCCATCCCTGATTACACAGTCCGTCGCTTTCTTCCATACCTCAATAATTTCAGGGTTCAAGGGTTCACCGGCTCCCACACAATGCCGAAGCTTTGGAAACGAGAATTTTGACAAGTCCTCCAACACGAGCATGCGATAGATTGTCGGGGCACCACACATGGTGGTGACCGGATACTGCGACAGCAGTTCCAGCGTTTTATTTGGATCGAACTTGTCCGTATGATGGATAAACTGCGCCGATCCCATGGACCAGGGACCAAAATAACTGCTCCATGCTGCCTTAGCCCAACCTGTATCACTAACATTCCAATGCATGTCTTCTGGTGTTAAATCCAGCCAGTATTTGCCTGTAACCCTGTGCCCCAATGGATAGGATGCATGCGTGTGAAGCGCCATTTTGGGGAATCCTGTGGTACCTGAAGTGAAATACACCAGACAATTATCATCAGCACGGGTCCGGGCAGTTTGGAACTGGTCACTGGCCTCTTTAACCACATCATCATAAAAACTCCAGCCTGCTTTTGGTTTGCCAATTACAATTTTGGATTTGATGGTTGGACAGGACGATTCAACTCTGTCATAGCGCTCTGCCAGCTCTATATTGGTGATGATACTCACCGCATTGGCTTTGTTGGCTCGAAACTCGATGTCTTTCGACATTAGTTGCGTCGTCCCCGGAGCAATGACAGCACCCATTCTGATGCAGGCTGTAAAAGTAATCCACCACTCCATATTCCTGGGTAAAATGACCATCACCACATCGCCTTGCTTCACTCCCTGCTGTATAAGAACGTTAGCGAGTCTTTTGGATTCAAGACTAATATCCAGAAAGGTTTTGCGAGTTTCATTGCCAAAGTCATCGACCCATAACATCGCCAGTTTTTCGGTGTCATCGGCCCATTTATCAATCACTTCACCGGCAAAATTGTAATACTCCGGGACCTCCCATTTAAAGCTGTTGTACTCACTCTCGTAATCGGTCATGTTGTGTTGAACTGCATTCATGGGAATCTCCTTAGATTGAGATTGAATAAAAACCATCCGCGATCTCACTTTTCAGACAGGTGTTCTCGCAGAAGCCGTTTTTAAAAGAACCCTGGTAATTTTCTAAAACCAGGGCATTAAAATCCATATACCCAGCCCTGGTTTTTAACCTGTTGCTTTGCAACTATCTTAATAACAATGGGGTGACAATCGGCTAAACCCTGAAAAAGAAACAAGTCCGGCTCTCAGGTTGTAAATCGGCCCATTTACCTAGTCGTCTAGGTAATTTACCTAGAAAAGGGTTTGATTTGTCCCTTTCCGACGCAGTGACGGCAACCAGGTTACGGGAGAACTCTCTGCCTATAGATTGCATCATGGACTGTTTGTTGGTTAATTTAAACAACATCTCCTCCTCTCTGTTGATGTTGTCTCAAACTGTATAGGGACCGATAAAATCAAGACCTACAGCATGCTACCTAAAACAAAAATAGAAAACCAACGGTGAAAATCCTATCGTTGGAAAGCTGAAAGATTGATGGGAATCGAACTCAAGCAGTCTATGGAGACAACCTAAGTAAGACCAGTTTGCTTGTGCATCTTCAAAAGGATTGTTGCAGGTAAGATGACAATTGTTAAAAAATCGTCTGAGGAGTAACTATGCAATCTTGAAGGCTTGGGGCTTGGTATTTATCGATAAAACCTACGGTTTTTATAGAAGCTTTGAAAGGCGTGATTATAGATTGGATTCATTCTTTTGCCAGTGCACGGCAAATCGAACCAGTTCGTTGGCATGTTTGAGGTTGAGTTTATTCTTGATTTTTTCCTTATGGGTGCCAATGGTTTTGACGCTGAGATGAAGTTTTTCAGCGATTTCCCGCGTGCTGAACCCTTTGGAAATGTAAGTAAAAACTTCACGTTCACGGTTTGTTAGTCGCCCAATGGGGGATTTATCTTTGTTCTTAGGAGTGTCCGCAATATTGGCCAGTATCAGGTCCTTTACCGTGTCATTGACATAGACTTTTCCAGCTAACACCTGATGAATTGCAGTAACAACAGATTCCATAGCTTCTTGCTTCATGATATATCCCTTTGCCCCGGTGTGCAGGGCTTTTTCTGCATAGAGCATTTCATCGTGCATGGAAAGGACGAGAATAGGGAGTTTGGGATAACGGGTTCCCGCTTCTTTTACCAGATTTATACCATCACCTTCTTTAAGGGTGATGTCAGCTATAATCAGATCCGGTTTCAGTTCTCCGATAACGTCCCATGCTTCTGCTTCACTTTCTGCGCTACCGCAAACCTCCAGGTCGTCCTCCTGGTTGATCAGCTCTGCCAAACCGAGTCTGAATATGGGATGATCGTCGACAATAATAATTTTCTTCTTGGTTTTCATATCTTTAATTTGCCCGCGAAGTTTGCAGGCCTTTGGATAGTAAATGTCGTTGAAGGATAATATTCACCAAAGTACCGGATTTCGGAGCTTTTCTAATGTCCAGAATTGCGTCGATCATTTTTGCACGGAATCCCATGATCCGCAACCCCATCCCCTTTGACGTTATCTTCTTGGGAATCCCGCGTCCATTGTCTTTGATTGATAATTCGATCTGCTTTTTGTCCATTCTCAAACTAATATTGACCCGTTTGGCCTTCCCATGTTTAATGGCGTTGTGAACAGCTTCCTGGGTGATGCGAAACATGTGGTTGGAAACGGTATGATCAGCTATTAGCACCGGTTTTCTGCAGTAAAACCGACATTGAATTCCAAATATGGACCTGGTGTTTTCAGCCAGTTCCTTCAAGGCAGATTCGAGTCCGTGATCCACCAGGTAAACCGGACAGAGGTCACGGGCAAACTGCCTGGTTTTTTCTACTGCTTCTTTGATAAGTTTTGAAACTTGTGAAGCCAGTCCGGCTTTTTCATGACCTGTTCCGCTCAAATTGTTTTCCAGGACCTTGATCAGTCCCTCAATCCCGATTAGATGTGGGCCCAGGTCGTCGTGCAGATCCTGCCCGATTTTCTGACGTTCCTTATCGCTTATATCCATCACCTGCCGTTCCAACCTCCTAAGATCAGTGATGTTGCGATGAGCAATCACACTTCCAATCGGATTTCCTTTCACATCCCTGTATACACCACCACGTATGCTTACCTCTGTGAGCTGACCGGATTTTGTCAGCCTTCTGGTTTCCACGCCGACGACCTTCTGACCGGAAATAATCTTTTCAATGCCGGCTTGTGTTTCCTCCCAGTTTTCCTTGGGCACAAAATGATCCATTCTCTTACCCACGCAATCCTCCGGCTCCCAGCCAAACACCCTGGTAAATGCCGGATTCATGTAGGTTACTTTACCTGTCATATCATAAACGACAATAGGGTCCGGTGTCGCTTCCATTACAGAGCGGTACTTCTCTTCACTGACTCTCAATGCGGCTTCTGCCTGTTCGCGCTCTTTAATCTCTTCCTGCAAATTTCGACTGTTGCGCTCCAACCTGGCGATAAAGGAGTTAAAATAAAACATTAACAATTGTATTTCATCTGACGGTCTGGACTCCTTTAATAGGAATGTCTGCGGACCAAATTCAAGTGATATTCTGTCTTTTAGCGCTTGCAACGGCTTCGTTATGGAAGCGCTTAATTGAAAAGTGACGGGAAAAATCAAAAGCAGGGAGATGATCAGCGTGATAGCAATAACATTGCTTACCGTATCCAGGGGTGAGTAAAATTCATTCAGATAACTGGATGAAGCGACTATCCAATCATACTCGGGTATAAAGTTAAATATTACCAGCTTCTTGCGCGAAACACTTTCACCAGGATTCTGCCAGGAATAGACCAGTTTACCGGTTTTCATTTCCAGCATTTTTTTAAAGGGCTCCCGCGGTAATTGATCCTGATTTAGGATATTAACCCCTTTGATTTTTGGATGGATAACAACAGTTCCCTTTGTATCGGTGACAAACGAATAACCGGTTTCTCCAAATTGCAACGTGGAAACACTTTCTTCAAAGTCGTTAATATTGAAAAGTTTTCTGAATTCTTTGCGGTAGGAAGACACGGTAATTATCCAGTCCCAGTGTTCAAAATAAGACATGTACATCGCTTTCGGTCGAGTCTCCGGCTCACCAGGATTTTTCCAATCATATTCAATGTATCCCTCTTTCCTGCGAATCATTTCCTGAACAAATCCATTTTCGGAAATATCCACGCCGACCAAAGACTTTTGAGGATGAATTCTCAGATATCCCTTGCTATCTACACAAGCAATATAGCCCGTTTCACCTATGGTTTGGCTTAACAACACGACCTCGGCTGCTTTTTTTGCTTCCGCTTCACTTAACTCTCCCGAACGAAAACGATTATAATAATGCCTGACAATATCATGATTGTTTTCCGCTGCCGCCCTGAGATGATTTTTGATGGAAACCGATACCGATGTCTTCACCAGACTTAGCAAAATATTGGTAGAATTTCTTAGCTCACTCTCGATATTCATCTGGATCGTCCTGCTCACAATCCAATACTGAATGGTACCACCTGCAATGATGATAAATGAAATAACGGCCGCATAGCTTATAAGCAATTTATTGCGAATTCGCATCTGTCGAAACGAGAGAAATTTCATTGGGAATTTTCCTGGTTGAAATTAACTGCGGATAATCGAGGAAAGCAAACACACCTTAATTCAAATTTGAACCGAAAGACAAGAAATGCCTTGGTTTTTTGAAACTATTCGCTGATATTAAAGAAGATTTTGCTTCACCTGGCAAATAAAACCCCCTGAATTATCTTTTTATTTCTTTTTAAAACGACACACCTAATCGTTATAACAGCGAGGAACTCAATCAGTAAAAATACTGAAATTTATACCAATCTTGACACTTCCAGGCGTAGCATATAAAACTATCGCTAAGCAATTTGAATCGACATTGTTGAATTTAGTGGAATAGAAGCGCTGTGAATCTTAGAACTTGATATGACGAAACAATTATGTGACGATCACAGCTGAATTGACCAAACCCGATACATTGCCGGATCAATCCTCGTAATGACTAATGTCCGGAAAAACAATCGAAACATCCTAATACCGAAAACTATATCCAATTCCAATTATAAAATATTCGGACACCAACACTGGACATAATCGACCAGGGACTTAATCAGGTGTTAGTCAATAAAAGAACTCGAAATGAAAAATATACTGCTGCTTGTATGTCTGATTTTTGCTTTTCCCTTAATTGCTGCAAAACCCTTGGAAGTTGAATCTAAACACCCAAATTTGATATCGAGTTTTTGCGGAATCAAAGGCGATGCCTCCAAAGCAGACTTGGAATTGAAGTTTGGAAAGGCATCAAAAGCAACTTTTAAACCTTTTAAAAATTTCCATACCAAATTAGAAGATAAAGTTTGGGAGTTAGTGTGGCCAGGGGCTAAAATTGCTGTTTATGAAATTGTCGCAGAAAAGCGTTTTCTGTTCCTTTTTGCAGAGATTGATAAAAACTCTTTTTTACCATCTCCTATAATTGGGTTAACCAAATCCGATATTGTTAAAAGATTAGGCGAGCCTGATATAAAAGAAAGAGATGGTTATTACTATCTGGATAAATACATGACTGGAAATGACTCACTTGATATTTTTTTTGATCAGGGGAAAGTAAAATTAATCAAATGCAAATCATTCATTGACTAGCAAGATATTGCAGTGAACAGCCAACCTGCCTTCGATACATCAAGTTAACAAACCCTTAGTAGATCATAACAAATCCCTGCAAACCAAGATATTCGATGGACGAAAACACATTAAGAATACTGATTACATCAATTGCCTCTTCAATTGCGGTAATCACAACTGCATTGTTCGGATACTTCACCCATGTCAGGAAGGACAAGATTACAAACCTCGAGAAGAAACTTGCCTGGACACTACGGCAGTATAAGTCGCTTTACCGAGTGGAAAAGCTTTACCTGGCAGAACTGGAAAAACAACTTGAAAGACCTGCCGGCGAGATAAAAAAAGAATTTCGCAAAGTAATTTCTGATGATGGCAACGATCACATCGAATTGACCGATACCGAAGTCCGAAAAAAACTACAAAGGCTTTAACAGAACCATATAATCCGTTTTCAATCGAACGAGGGTTACGGTCTGAGCGGCAGGAGTTCATAAGGTTGTTCATCTTGTGCGGTATTCTTGTTTCAAAAAATGCAAATCGTAAAATAGAACCGTTTTGATGGAGAGGGTCTCTCGGCAGTTCCGAATTCTGTCTTGCTGAGCCGGACACAGAATATTATAATCTTTAAAAACAATTACATTTGGAACATCAAACAGGAGGTTTTATGGCTGAGACAAAGGTAGGAAAAGGCAGTTGTTTATGTGGCGCTGTCAAAGTGACAGCAAATGCTGTAGATCAAGGATTTGGGGCATGCCATTGCAGCATGTGCAGAAAATGGACGGGCGGGCCGCTAATGTCCGTTATGTGTGGCTCCGATGTGACTTTTGAGGGTGAAGACGCGATTGGAATCTATAATTCATCTGGCTGGGCTGAACGCGGGTTTTGCAAACAATGTGGTAGTGGCCTGTTTTATCGGCTTAAAGGAAATCAACAATATCATATGCCGGTAGGACTTTTTGAAAATCTTGATGAATTGACCTTCAACGTCCAGGTTTTTATCGATAAAAAGCCTGACTATTACAGTTTTTCAGAAAAAACAAATGATATGACTGAAGCCGAAGTATTTGCGAAATACGGAGGTTCCTCCTAGCACACGTGTTTTGTGTAAATGTTCTGTTTTGATCGCGTTATCCGGATAAAAACCGTGAAAGAATAAAGGTATCCGGTTTTTTATCATCAAGGCAGAACCATCATCGACGAAAAGCCTTCCTGCAATTATCTTCATATCTTTATTCTACTCTCCTTTGATGACGCTCAAGGATATTGTTGCGGCTGTTTGTTGACAAGCGTTTGGTAGCGGCTGTAAGTTTGATTTTTATGACATGTTTTTGATAGAGAATTTCCATCCATTTCCTAAAAATGATCGATTTAAGAAGTGATACAGTCACCAAACCAGGCCAGGCTATGCGTGATGCAATGTCAAATGCTGATGTTGGTGATGATGTTTATGGAAGTGATCCCACGGTGAATCACTTGCAGGAATTGGCAGCTGATATGCTGGGCAAGGAAGCGGCTTTGTTCTGCAGCAGCGGAACCCAAAGTAATTTGCTGGCTTTACTGAGTCATTGTGAACGCGGCGATGAATATATTGTTGGACAAAGTGCACACACCTATAAATATGAAGGTGGCGGGGCAGCCATATTTGGCAGTATTCAGCCTCAACCCGTTGAAATTGGGGAAGATGGCCGGTTGAATCTTGAGACAGTCCAATCTCTCGTAAAACCGGATGATTTTCATTTCGCCCGTACAAAACTGCTGTGTCTCGAAAATACCTATTCCGGCAGGACTTTACCCTTGGCATACCAGGCAAGTGCCAGGGACCTCGCAATAAAGAATCAGCTTGGAATCCACTTGGATGGTGCACGTGTTTTTAACGCTGCTGTAAAACTGAAAACTGATGTGAAAGAGATTTCACAATATTTTGATACTGTTTCTGTCTGCCTTTCCAAAGGGTTGGGAGCACCTGTTGGATCAGTATTGTGTGGAAGCACCGAAAAAATCAACAAAGCACTTCGCTGGAGAAAAGTGTTAGGTGGTGGTATGAGGCAAGCGGGTATTATCGCCGCTGGAGGTGTATTTGCTTTAAAAAACAATATTGCCAGGCTGGAGGAGGATCATCAGAACGCCAACTATTTAGCCACTCTACTAAACGATGTCGCTGAAGTTAGGGTATTACCGGGATCAGCAGAGACCAATATGGTTTTTGCCGCAGTTGATCCGACCTGTTTAAGCGATCTCGTTTCCTATCTTGAAAAGAGAGAGATTTTGATCAATGCCAGAAATCCCATTCGCTTTGTTACTCATTTGGACATCGATCAAACTGGTATTGAAAAGCTTGTGAGTGCCGTAAAGGACTTCTTTAGCAGGCATTGATCAATAATTTACCCACATAGCTCAATCGCACGGAAAAGCTGGAATGATTTCCTAATCGCCTTTAAACTCAGGTTTGCGTTTTTCTAAAAACGCCTGGATCCCCTCTTCAAAGTCTTTTCCGGAGGTTGCGTACAAAAACTGATCAGAATCCATATGCATAATTGCCCTGTCCAGGGCTGAACTGATCGCGTTTACACTACGTTTAACCATTTGGGCAGCTATGGGAGCCTGAGAGGCACATTTTTTTGCCAGTTTCATAACATTGTTCATCAATATTTCACCCGGAACGACGTCATCTAAAAAACCCCAGTCCTTCATGGTGCTTGCGTCAAACGTTTCAGCCAGAATTACCATCTGTTTTGCTTTGACAGGTCCAACCAAATGAACAAGCATTGGCAGGGAAGTCCAGCTTAGATTCATAGCCAGTTTCACCTCCGGATAGCCAATTTTTGAATCGGTTTCTCCAATCCTGAAATCACAGGCAGCGGCAATGCACGCACCCCCGCCTACTGCAGCTCCATTTATTGCTGCAATAGTTATCTGATCAATTTCAAACAAACGACGTATCATTTCAGGTCCGATCTTCATATGTCTTAATTTCATCAGATGATTGTCATTTTCGTGCTGATCGATCCGTTGTTTATCTGTCAGATCCATCCCACTGCAGAAATGCTCCCCTTCACCAGTAAAAACAACAACCCTGGTGACACCGTCCTCATTTAGTTTAAAAGAAAAATCGCTGATTTCATTCATCATCTCAATATTCAAGGCATTGAGTTGATCCGGTCGGTTAAAAGTGACAATTTTGACCCTGCCTTCGTTTTTAACTTTAAGGTGTTTATAACTTTGCATGGTTTTGTTTGCGCTTTATTGGTTTCCAATAAAAAATGGCCTGAAGTCCGTCTCCGGCTTTTTCAAGGCTTCGTCAATTTGTTCCAGTATTTTCTCTCTCTCAAGCGGCAACCTTCCCTGAGCATTGATGTAATTAGTGTAGTGATCGCTTGTCAAAAAAGAGTGGGCTGTAAGCTTTGAAACCAGCATATGTGTTTCTTTTAATACTTCATGCGGTCCCAGCATCTCGAATTTTCCGGACTTTACATCATCCAACAGCGTCGTATTGACTTTGGGAACAAAAGTACGCAAGCGAATGAAATGCGGTTGAACCTGGTTGAGAACTTCAGCAGTAGCCAGAGCATGGCCCTGTGACCCAGACTTGCCGCCGATACCTAATATAACGTACATACTCAATTCGATTCCGGCTTGCATCACCCATAATCCTGCTTCAATCTGTGTTTTGCTCAGACAGCCTTTTTTTATTTTTCGAAGGATTGCATCGTCACCAGACTCCAATCCGACGTGTATACGCGAAAGACCAGCTTCCTTCAGTATGTTGAGATCTTCAGATCCCTTTTTATAAATATATTGAGATGATCCATAGACAGTGATCCGTTGCAGATTAGGGAAACGGGATTTGGCATGCTGACAGATAGCTGCCAGCTTTTTGGTTTCCATTGCAATCGTATTTCCCGAGGGAAAGAAAATGGTTTGAATGTGCTGGCCGTAATCTTCAGCTGCTTCATCAATCTCCGCTTTGAGCTCGCTTACGCTGCGTTCCCTATATTCCGGACCGTTTTTATAGACCAGGCAAAAGGTACAACGGTTGTGGGGACAACCAATAGTTGCCTGAATCAGCAGAGAATTTGCTTCACTTGGGGGGCGATAAACCGGACCTTCATATTTCATCAGGACCTACCTTCACTCAAATAGAGAGTCTGCAAACATTCTTGCGGAAAATGGTTGAAGATCGTGGATACCTTCACCAACACCGATATAGAAAACCGGAATTTCAAATTCGTTCACAATACCGATAATGACCCCGCCTTTTGCTGTCCCATCAAGCTTAGTTACAATCAGGCCATCCAACCCTATTTGTTCTGAAAACTCTTTGGTTTGCATGATCGCATTTTGGCCCGTATTGGCATCCAAAACGAGTAGGGACGAGTGTGGGGCTTCAGGAATGATTTTTTTCAGAACCTTTTGCATTTTATACAACTCATCCATCAAATTCTTTTTTGTATGAAGTCGCCCCGAGGTATCGCAGAGCAGGATATCGTATTTTTCTTCAACTGCTTTTGATGCGGCTTCATACATTGTAGCTGATGGATCGGAATTGATATCTTTTTTTACAATATCCACTTCGGCTCGATCACACCATTCTGCCAATTGTTCTATGGCAGCAGCTCTAAACGTATCTCCCGCTGCGACCAACACTTTCTTTCCATCGGCTTTGAATTGAGCGGCGATTTTTCCGATTGATGTGGTTTTTCCAACGCCGTTAACACCGACAAACAGGTAAACAGTAGGGCCTGATTCCGCAACAGGTAAACGTTGATCACCCTGATCCAGGATGTTGGTGATTGTTGTTTTAACAACTTCTACTGCTCCCGACTGGGTTTTTAATATCTTTTCATCGGCCTGCCCCTCAACAATATCAAGAATTTTGCTGGTGGTATTGATTCCAAGATCAGCTGCCAGCAGACTGTCTTCCAAATCCTCCAGAAAATCGTCATCGATGGGATCATCGACTGATAGGTCCATCAAACCGCCGACCAGCATCCTTTTTGTTTTGGAAATCCCGCTTTTGAATTTTTGAAAAAATCCTTTTGATTCTTCCTCACTGGGTGGAGCGTGAATTTCTTTGGTTAAGACGGGTTGCTTTGACTTGAAATCTTGTTCTGCGGTGGTCAGTTGTTCTGATAATTCACGTGATTTTTCTTCGAACTCTTTTTTCTTTTCTTTGAGCTCTTTTTTTTCAGCCTTTTTTTTCTTATTGAACAGCATGTAATGGTTGATCCGGTAGATGTTGAATAAATCAAGATCACAAAAATTTGTGATCAATGCCTGGGGTACGTCGCCTCCTATTTCCGGCATATCAGGAAGTCATCACTTGCACAATGGTAACATCCGGGATTTTTATTTTGAAACATAAATAGTCAAACCGGGTAATCTCTTGTTATTATTGATACAAATCGAAAGACTTTCCTCTTCGTTTTCCAGCTGCACATTGAGATGAAAAATCGCTGAAATACTGCTAAAAATGATTTAAAATAGCGGCTGCCGGATACTGGCAAACGGGCTCCTGCATTTACAAACACTGAAAATACTATTAGTTTGACTGATAACAACCCAGACATTCACAAATCGATTCACGAGATTTTAATCTCTATTTTCTTTACTATAAATGTACTTAAACCTGATCAACCAGATTTGCCGACTTCTAAATTCCGATGGCGACCTGATGCGTAACATGAACATGGTATTGATCATGCTTCAGGAGTATTTGCCGTTGCGGAACCCTTGTCTGTTGATTCGGGATAACATAATCAACAAATATTTTATCGATCTGGCGCCTGAAATATCGGAAAGTGAGAAGAATAGATGGAACAGGCAGACAACCAATCTGCCCAACTCACCTGCCTTGAAACTGCAACATGAAATGATCCTGTATCCGGACGAGCCGGATTTTCTTGAACTTCCTTCTCCTGAATTGCAAAGCGATGAACACATCGCCACGATTATCCAGCCGGTAACTTACCAGCAACAGCACCTGCCGCTGTGTATCCTCAGCACGATGGTGACGAAAGTTGATGATATCAATGATATTGCACGAATCATAAAATTTATTGGGGATATGTTGGCTGTTAGCATGATAGCCAGGGGTTTTCCGGTTATTGAAATACAGGATTCCTTTCAGCAACAGCAAACCACCCCAAAAATTATTGATGATATTGTTGGTCAGAGTGAGAAACTGAAACAGGTTGCCAATATCATTAAGAGAATTGCGGCAAGCAAAACCAATGTATTGATCTATGGAGAAAGTGGGACTGGTAAGGAATTGATTGCAAGAGCCATTCACAACAATAGTTTGCACCGTAAGGCTCCGTTTATCGGGGTGAATTGTGCGGCGCTGTCTGAAAACCTCTTGGAAAGTGAGTTGTTCGGTCATGAAAAAGGTGCTTTCACGGGAGCTGCAACCACCCGAAAAGGTCGGTTTGAGCTTGCCGACGGGGGTACCTTATTCTTAGACGAAATTGGAGACACCTCACTTGGCTTTCAGGCAAAGATATTGAGGGTTCTCCAAGAAGGCCAGTTTGAACGTCTGGGGGGAACCCGGACAATCCACGTAGATGTGCGAGTGGTTTGTGCAACCAATATTTTATTGGAAGATGCCGTGCGAAACGGGACTTTTAGAGAGGATCTTTATTACCGTTTGAATGTGATACGCCTGGAAGTCCCCCCGCTAAGGGAAAGAAGGGAAGACATTCCTTTGTTGATCAATCATTTTTTGGATAGTTTAAATCAGCAATCTCACAAAAACGTGCGGATTCGCCCCAGGGATTTGGAAATGCTTTCGGAACAGGATTGGCCCGGTAATGTAAGAGAATTGGAAAATACGGTGCACTCGGCATTTTTAATGGAGCAAAACAATTATTTGAAATTCAGCCAGAAATCTCGTCTCTTGATGCCGTTGCGCGCCGAATCTCCAACTATGCAATCGATAACCGAATCGGAACAATTCGAGGTAAAGAGTCAAATTGAATTTGAAGAAGTGGAAGCCATCGAAAATGCTCTAAAGAGAACCAGAGGCGTGCAGATTAAAGCCGCTGAAATGCTGGGTATCAGCCTGAGGCAACTTCGCTATCGTATCCGAAAGTATAACATTATTGTGCGCAAAATTAATCCGGTGGATTAGCTTATTTTTATAACCCCATACCCTCCAACATGTTAAAACGATTATTCATTCAAAATCTGGCGACCATTGAAAAACAGATAGTCGAATTTAATACCGGTTTCACAGCACTGACCGGTGAAACCGGAGCAGGCAAATCCGTATTAATTAAAGCTTTGAGACTGATCCTTGGGGAAAAATGTCCCAAAGATTTGATTCGGACCGGAAAGGAATTTTTATCTGTAGAAGCTGAGTTTAATATCGACACCATTCCCCCGGTTGTTGCATTGCTTGAAGAGATGGATGTTGAACATGAGGGGGAGTTGATTGTTCGTCGCAAAGTGCATATGTCCGGCAAAAACTCAATCTATCTCAACGACCATACCATCAATCTGAACAAGCTGGTTTTATTTGCAGAACATCTTGTGGATCTTCACGGTCAACATTCCCAACAATCACTGCTGATGCCTGTTCTTCATATTCGTTTTCTTGACGAATTTGCGGGTATACAGGAGCGTGTTGGCAAATTTTCCCAAGAAGCAGGTGAATTATCCAAAAAGAGAAAAGATCTTGCTGAGTTGCAGCAGAATGCGGCTGATAGAAATCGTGAAATTGATTTCTTACGATTTCAGATCTCTGAAATCGATGAAGCCGGATTCAGCGCAGATGAAGAATCCGCATTATACGAGGATGCCAGATTGCTTGCCAATGGGGAACAGCTGATTAACTCGCTTACCCCCATTGCCGACTGGAACAGCGATGAGCATTCACCTTTGGCTGTGATTTCCTCTTCTTTAGGAGATCTCCAACAGGCACTCAAGCTGGATGAAAAACTGGAGCCTGTTTATAAAGAAATGCAATCCGGATTGATTTCATTGGAAGAGGCATCCAATGAAATTACCGGTTATGTTTCCAAACTGGAAGTTAACCCACAACGGTTGGAGCAGGTTAACAGCCGCCTGTCTGAATTGGATGCTTTAAAACGCAAGTATGGAAACACACTGGAAGAGATTTACCAGTACAAAGACGAGCAGCAGCAAAAGCTGGATAAACTTGAAAATCGGGAATTTAGCTCCGGGGAGTTGGGGCAGGAAATCGAAGAACAGACAAAAAAACTTCTGGAAGAAGCCAAAACGATCTCAGGGCGAAGGTTATCAGCAAAGGCAAGCTTTGAAAAAACAATCATTGCCACATTGAAAGAGTTGGGCATGGAGCAAAGTTCCTTTGAAATTGAACTAAAGGCATTCGTACCAAAATCTGAGAATGATTTGCCTTTTAACGGAAGGGGAATAGACCTGGCTGAATTTTTGATCGCCACCAATCCCGGGACACCATTAAAACCCTTATCCAAAATTGCTTCCGGCGGTGAACTGTCCAGAATCATGCTGGCCATAAAAACAGCTCTCAATTATGACATTTCTTTCGGTTCCATGGTGTTTGATGAAGTGGATTCGGGCATTAGTGGAAGGGTTGCTGAAACTGTGGGAGAGAAACTAACCAAACTGGGTGAATCCAGACAAATTCTCTGTATAACCCATTCCCCGCAAATTGCAGCCAAAGCGATAGACCACCTGAAGGTCGAAAAAGTGGTTGAGAACAACGCCAGCAAAACCCTGATTCACAGGCTGGAGCAAAATGATCGTATCGAGGAAATTGCACAATTCCTGGCTGGAAATGAAATATCTGACAAAACACGGGCTGTTGCCTCCGATATGCTTTCGCAGGAGAATCGAAATTAATGGAAATTTTTTCTTTAAAATTCCTGGCTGTTCTGGCAGCGGCTGTGTTGATACTGACTCTAAGGGCCAGACAGAAGCGCAAAGGACCGACCATTGTCAGAGGTAAGCAGATCTCAATCAGGGGGCAAAAGCTCACCACCCCCATCAATAGGGATACACCACTGGCATGCCTGCTTGATGAAGGAAAGGCATTTGGAGAAGATTTTAAAGAAAAACAGCCCCCTGAGATACCTCACAATGAGAACTGCAAATGCGAGTTAGTATCGACACTGCACCGCAGCCACGACTGGTTTAATGAAAAGAATAAACCGGTAGAGACTTTTCAGACAGATTTGGGTAAATTAACCAGAAACGAATACAGATATTACAAGTTCTCGCTGATTATCCATCACCCGGAAGCCAGTGAAGAATTACGTGCCGATTACAGAGAATTGGCGGAAGGAATCTCTGTTGATGACAAGATCAAGGAAAAAGTGCGGTCTTGTTTCACAAAATAATGCAGAGATCAGAAAAATCACTCATTCAGATACTTGACGGGATTTTGAGGTACCTCATTAAATAGCACTTCATAATACAACCTGGGTCCGGTTGTGCGACCTGTATTGCCTACCTGTGCAATTACACTGCCTTTGTTTACAATATCCCCCACTTCGACTTCATATTCGCCTATATGTCCATAGCGGGTCTTAAATCCGTTTCCATGGTCTACCACCAGAACAATGCCTATGTCTTCATCCTCTTTGATTTCCATGACAATACCATCGGCAGGTGCAATTATCGGGAAATCCAGGCGGGAGGCGATGCCAATACCGTTTTGTGGACTTATTTGTCCTGTATACGGGTCTGTATGCATTCCGAATTCATCTATCAAGTAACCATTAACAGGCAATCCACTGGGAATTCTTTCTAATGGGTTTTTTCGAGTCTTAAAAAAGGCAATCAAGTTTCTAAACCGGATCTCTCGTTCATACCGCAGATCAGAATCAACTTCTGAGCTATCGGTTGCGATGACATCCAGAACACTTGTTTTTCTTGCTGTTTCAAGTTTTTCCTGGAGGGATTTATTTTTATTTACTCTTGAGCGCGATTTGCGTTCCGAATCGATGCTGGTGACCACCATCGATTTTAGTTTATCATTCAGTGAATTCAGATGATTATAGTGGAGTTGCAATTCACGATACTGGTCGTTGAACGTTGCTATTTTCTCGGCTTGCTGATCTTTGATTTTCTGTAGCTCGTCTATTCTTGCTACTTGAGATTTCAAACTATAGTAATCAAATCCTATGTACACCATGCCCGAAATTATTCCGACAACCAATAACCCGGCAATCCAGAACATAAATACCGGAATTTTGACTTTTTTGACTTTGGAAGTTTTGCGAGGAATGATGACTATTGAAAAATACTTTTCAAACAAGTGTAACTCCGGTTTAAATCTCAGGAAAACTTCTTTATTTCACAAGGTCCAATTTAGCGGGATTTAAATCGTTTATCAATCCCCTATTGCTTGCGAAGCGAATTGAATAATGGTTTATGCCGGCAGGAATATCAAGAGATCGTCCCGGTAGCGAGTTTGATAAATAGAATCACCAGCCCGATGATTCCCTCCACTGCTGCCAGAAGCTTCACATTCATTTTTGGAAACTGGGAATGCAGCAGGGATTCAAATTTGGTTAAGTTTAACAAAGCAAAGGCAGCATCTGAAACCATTAACACCGCCACTATGGTGATTACAAGATTCATTAAAAGCGTGGTAAAAAATTAATAAATTTATCAATACAGCTTGTTTGTTTACTCCAGCAAATCCCAGATTCCCGGTTTTGTCAATCCACAGGACACGGATCAACATTCCAGATATCATTTGCATATTCGTGAATAGTCCTGTCAGTAGAGAATTTACCCATCCTGGCGACATTCAACACGCCTGTTTTGTGCCATTGAAGCTGGTTTTTGAATAGTTCGGAAACCCTGATCTGACAAGATACATAAGCAGCATAGTCTGCCAAAACAAAATAAGGTGCCGATTGTACCAGGAGGTTATCATAAATCGAATGAAACAGTTCCGGATCATTGGGTGAGAAGAATCCGCTTTTTATCTGACTGATAACCTTTGCCAAACCTGGATTTTGCTCAACATATTCCGAGGGTGAATAGCCTCTGTTCCGAAGCTCTATCAGTTCATCCGCAGTGTGCCCAAATATGAATATATTTTCCTCACCGACTTCCTCCAGGATTTCAATATTGGCCCCATCCAACGTGCCTATGGTCAGTGCTCCGTTCAGTGCAAATTTCATGTTTCCTGTTCCGGAGGCTTCCATTCCAGCCGTGGAAATCTGTTCCGAAAGGTCCGTACCGGGAATGATCAGCTCAGCTTGCGAAATCCCATAATTAGGGAGAAACACGACTTTTAGCAGGTTAGATATGCTGCGGTCCCGATTTACCAGGTTTGCAACCGCATTAATAAGATGAATGATCTTTTTTGCAGCCTGGTACCCGGGAGCTGCCTTTCCTCCAAAAATGACTGTCCTGGGTACGAAACCTTCCATATCTCCCGATTTGATCTGATTATACAAGGTAATCACATGCAGGATATTTAATAGCTGTCTTTTGTATTCATGAATTCGTTTTACCTGAACATCAAAAATGGAATCCGGATCGACATCCACATGGCAACGCCTTCTAATCTCTTGGGCCAGAGCGAGCTTGTTGGCACGTTTAATACGACTCCAGTCATGGATAAACTCTTCATCATGAACCACATCCTCCAGCTTTCTCAGCTGTTTTAGATCTTTAATCCATCCATCTCCGATTTTACTGGTAATAAGAGCCGTCATTGCCGGGTTAGCTTTTCTTACCCAGCGTCGCGGAGTAACACCATTGGTCTTGTTATTGAACTTATCCGGAAACAATTCATAAAAATCTTTAAAAACGCCCTGTTTCAAAAGGCTAGAGTGCAGCTCTGCCACCCCGTTTACGGAGAAACTACCGACAATTGCCAGATGAGCCATCCTGACATTTTGCGGATCACCCTCTTCGATAATGGACATGCGACTTCGGCGTTCAAAATCACCCGGAAAAATAGCCGCAACCAGATCCAGAAAACGTTGATTGATTTCAAAAATTATCTGCAAATGACGAGGCAGGATTTTTTCCACCAGGGACACAGGCCATTTCTCAAGCGCTTCCGGTAATACCGTATGATTGGTGTAGGCAAATGTTCGAGTGGTGATATCCCAGGCCTGATTCCAATCCATTTTTGCCTCATCCAACAGGATTCTCATCAATTCGGGAATGGCAATGGAAGGATGGGTGTCATTTAACTGGATAGCGGCTTTATCCGGCAATTCACGAATTTCATTTCCACACTTCACCAGCCTGAACAATATATCCTGCAGGGAGGCAGAGACCATAAAATATTGCTGCTTTAAGCGCAGTTCCTTTCCTTCATAATTGTTGTCATTGGGATAAAGTACTTTAGAAATTGTTTCCGATTGCGCCTTGTTAAAAACGGCTCCTATATAATCCCCGGCGTTGAATGTCTCCAAATTGAATTCACGCGTTGATGATGCCGACCATAATTTGAGCGTGTTGACCGTGTTGGTTCGATAGCCCGGAATTAAGATATCGTAAGCAAGAGCTATCACCTGTTCCGTATCCACCCACTCACAATGCTGGACATTGTTGCGATCCAGGTAATTGTTTATTCTCCCCATGAAATGAACCCTGTAGTGATTCGCAGTCCTGCCAATCTCCCAAGGGTTGCCGTAACGAAGCCAATTGTCCGGGTATTCCTGCTGTTGCAGCTTTTCAATTTTTTGCCGGAACATACCGAATTCATAGCGAATTCCGTATCCATAAGCAGGTAATTCCAGGGTTGCCATGGAATCAAGGAAGCAGGCTGCCAGCCTTCCCAAGCCTCCGTTTCCCAGTCCTGCATCCCATTCCAGCTTTGCCAAATCCTCCATGGAGATGCTTAATCGATCCAAGGATTGTTTGACGGTCTCCTCCAGATCGAGGTTTATCAAGGCATTACCTAGGGTACGACCGATGAGAAATTCCAATGAAAAATAATAAATGCGCTTGGGATTTTTGTCATAATAGGTCTTTTGCGTCTTTAACCATTTCGCGATTAGCTCATCGCGAACAGCAAACGCCAGCGCTCGATACTGATCCAGTTTGCTGGTAAAAAAGAGATCCTGGCCTATGGAAAGTGCAAGTCTCTGTTCGAAAGATTGTTTAAAACGCTCAATTCTGTTTTCAGTTGAAGTGAGATGATTTTGTGTGAGGTTTTCCATGGAGTATTACTTGTGTTGAAGAGAATTCAAAACCGGACAGGGTTCCACATTCCAAATTTCATTTGCATATTGGCGAATAACGCGATCAGAAGAAAATTTTCCCATACGAGCAACATTAAGCACAGCCTTCTTGTGCCATTTTTCCTGATCCCGGTAGAGATCGGAAACGGCTTTTTGGCAATCCACGTAAGATCTGTAATCAGCCAGATTGAAGTAATGATCACCTTCATAAACCAGTGAATCAAACAGACCGCAAAAAAGATCCGGATCGGAAGAAGAAAAAACACCATCGCGGATCTGATTCAGCACGCGCTGAAGTTCTTGGTCCCCGTTATAAAACGATTTGGGATCATATCCCTCTTGCCTCATCCGGGAGAGCTCCTCTTCGGTTTTGCCAAAAATAAAGATATTATCCTTCCCAACTTCTTCCATTATTTCGATGTTCGCGCCATCCAATGTGCCGATGGTCAACGCTCCATTCAGTGAGAATTTCATATTGCCGGTACCGGATGCTTCCATTCCGGCAGTCGAGATTTGTTCCGAAAGATCAGATCCCGGAAAAATCTTTTCTGCCTGGGAAACCCCGTAATTGGGCAAAAACACCACTTTCAGCCTACCCTGGATTGTCGGATCCCGATTGACATGACTTGCGACCAGGTTAACCAGGTGAATTATTTCTTTCGCCCTGTCATACCCGGGAGCAGCCTTACCGCCAAACACGACAGTCCTTGGAACATCACTATCTGCCTGACCGTCCCTGATCCTGTTATAGAGGGTAATCACATGTAACAGGTTTAATAACTGGCGTTTGTATTCATGGATGCGTTTTACCTGGACATCAAACAATGAGTTGGGATCGGTTTCAATACCGCACAGTTGCTTGATGATACGACATAAGCGTCGCTTGTTGTTTATTTTAACCTGTTTCCAGCTATCCACAAAAGCACTATCGTTAGCGAAGGATTCCAAATTCTTTAACTCACTAAGATCTTTAATCCAATTTGACCCGATTGTTTCAGTAATTAAACTGGAAAGATCAGGATTTGCTTTTTTCAGCCAGCGGCGAGGTGTGATTCCATTCGTTTTGTTATTGAACTTTCCCGGCTCCAGATCATAAAAGTCTTTAAAAATTCCTTTCTTCAGGAGCTGCGAATGAAGCTCAGCCACACCGTTTACTGAAAAACTGCCGACAATAGCCAGAAACGACATTCTGACATGTTGAGTCTCACCCTCTTCAATTATTGACATCCGCTGCCTTCTGTTCAAATCGCCGGGAAATGCGACGTTAACCTCGTCCAAAAACCGCTGGTTAATTTCGAAGATGATTTGCATGTGGCGAGGCAAGACTTTTTCCATTAGTGGCACGGGCCATTTTTCGAGTGCCTCTGGCAATACAGTGTGATTGGTATAGGCAAACGTGCGAATGGTCAGATTCCAGGCATCTTCCCACGAATAGTTGTTAAGATCGACTAGGATGCGCATCAATTCAGGGATGGCAATGGAGGGATGTGTATCATTGAGTTGAATAACCACCTTATCCGGTAGTCTGTCCAGGGAATCACCGCAACGTTCCAGGCGCATTAAGACGTTCCGTAATGAGGCTGAAACCATGAAGTATTGTTGTTTTAAACGCAATTCCTTTCCCTGGTAGGAGGTATCATTGGGGTAAAGCACCTTGGAGAGGATTTCAGATTGATGTTTATCTACGATGGCACCGATATAATCCCCGACATTAAAACTTTCCAAATCAAACTCGCGGGATGATGCAGCAGCCCACAGTTTCAGAGAATTAACCGTATCCGTTTGAAACCCGGGAATCGGCACATCGTATGCCAATGCAACCACGTTTTCAGTGTCCAACCAACGATTTTTCAGAATTCCGTTTCCATCAACATAACTGTGTACTCGTCCATAAAACTGCACTATTTCTATATCCTCCGCTCGAATAAACTCCCAGGGATTTCCGTATCTCAACCAATTGTCCGGGTTTTCCTTTTGTTGATTGTCGACCAGGGTTTGTTTAAACATGCCGTATTCGTAACGAATACCAAAACCATAGGCAGGTAGTTCGAGAGTTGCCATGGAATCAAGAAAGCAGGCTGCAAGTCTGCCCAATCCTCCGTTACCCAGTCCTGCATCCCATTCGATTTCCTCCAGATCCTCCTGTGAGTAACCCAGGTCATCTAAAGCTTCCCGGACAATATCATCTAAATCCATACTCAGAATTGCATTCCCAAGAGTTCTCCCCATGAGAAATTCCAATGAGAAATAATAGATACGCTTGGGGTTTTTCTGATAATAGGTATCCTGAGTCGCGATCCATTTTGATATAACCCTGTCACGCACTGCATAGGCCAGCGATTGGTATTTGTCCAGACTTGTCGAATTTTCCAGGTCATGAGCAATGGTTTGCTGCATATGGCGTTTGAAAGCCTGTTTAAAGCTTTCAATACCGTTCTTTTCATCTCGATGTATGTTCTGGTTTTCAGGTTCCATGACTCTCCGGTGGTCATCGTTGAATTGCTTACTTTAGGTTCTTTGGATTGAGGTTCACGCCCTTAGTCTATTTGAGGGAGCTTTTATTTTCAAGTATTTCCGAAAACCGGATCGACTTAAATTGACGCCTCCAATCATTTGGAATTGACCATTCCCAACCCCATTAGCTACTGGTTATGTAATGTACCTATTTATTATCTTATAGATCTATTCAGATTTATATGGTATCTTGTGACAAATATTCATAGATTTCAATTCATAATTGAAAATCGGCTCTTAAAGGCTATAATCAAATATCTTAATAATTTGAGATTGATAGGTTCAAGACCATGCGTTCAGATTACAAAATACTAATAGTTGACGATGACCCCATGAATATCGATATCCTGATGGACGATCTGGAGGATCTGTACACACTCAAGTCTGCTGAATCAGGTGAAGAGGCACTGCAGATTATTCCGGATTTTCACCCGGATTTAATACTGTTGGATATAATGATGTCCGGTATTGACGGATATGAAGTTTGCCGGAGAATACGAGCCGACGAGAAATACAATGCAATCAAAATTATCCTGATATCCGGTCGAGCCATGGAAAACGAACGACAGAAAGGCTATGCCGTAGGGGCCGACGATTATGTAACCAAACCTTTTGAGGTGGAAGAACTGGTAGAAAAAATCCGCAAACTGGACGATATGAAAAATGGTGATTAACCTGCCCGAATAACCACTGAAAAGCAGTTGATGCCCGAACGCAACCACTTTTCAGTTTCCTTCCTTTGTTCCCTGAATGAAATCAACCAACAATGCCGGTTTCGCTCAATTAATCACTTATTAAATCAAATACTTTAGGGTTTTATTAAAATGTGACGACATCATTGTCCATACAATGTAAAACCAAAGTTACAAGAAATAGTTATCGGTTATCAGTGTTCTCATCCAATCTTGAATAATTGTTCCGCAAACTGATAGCTGATAACCAGTTAATGTCGTTAACTTAAAGCGTCCTGATTGTATGCCATCCTGAACAAAAGTCAAGGATCTGTCAGAGCCCTTGAGAGATTCTTCCCTCTCGTGCAGAATGACATCTTGGCTAAATTTAATTAAGTTAATGACATTGGATGACCAATAACTAATATAAACCAGTCAAAATTGAAATAAAAGCCTGTGTTTGCGGACCATACAGGGTTAAACCAATTTCTAAAAGGTGTGTTTAAAGATCCGTTGAAATTGCATAAATGTGTCATAATCTTACTTCCTAATTGGAGCCTGAAATGAAATCAATCAAAGATCTTTATGTTGTTGGGTTCGGTCCTTCCAGCAGCCACACTATGGGACCGCAGAAAGCAGCAGCCAGATTTATTGAGAAGTATCCCCGGGCGACTTCATATCAAGTCACATTATTTGGAAGCCTGGCAGCGACAGGCAAGGGACATTTGACAGATAAAGTGATTATTGACGCCTTTAAACCCAAAAAGGTCGATATCATCTGGGAACCGGAGACTGTGCTTCCGTTTCATCCCAATGCTCTGAAATTTGAGGCTTTTAACACGGTTAATAAACTTAGTAACAGCCAGGTGTTTTATAGTATCGGTGGAGGGACAATTGTAGAAGAAGGGGAACAGGAGACTTCCCCGAATGTTTACCGGGAAAAGAACATGAATGAAATACTGGCCTGCATCGATAAATCGGGAAAACGATTTTGGGAGTACGTATTCGACAATGAGTCCAATGATTTTGAAGAGTACTTAAGGCATATCTGGCAAACCATGAAAGAATCCGTGGAAAGAGGGCTGGAAAACGAACGAGTACTTCCGGGCAAACTGCACTTGGCGAGAAAAGCTTCCTCGATTTATGCAAAATCTCTCAACGTTTCCGGACCTATTAAAGATCGGAATCAGATCTTTTCCTACGCTCTGGCTGTGGCAGAGGAAAACGCTTCAGGTGGAGTAATTGTGACTGCTCCGACCTGTGGCTCCGCCGGGGTACTGCCTTCGGTTTTGTATCATTTGCAACAAACCTATGCCCTTACTGAATCCAGAATTATTAAGGCATTGGCCACTGCAGGATTAATAGGCATGCTGGTTAAAACAAACGCTTCGGTCGCCGGGGCCGAAGTGGGTTGCCAGGGAGAGATTGGAACGGCATGTTCCATGGCATCCGCTGCCGCCGCGCAATTACTTGGAGGCACACCTTCTCAAATAGAATACGCTGCAGAGATGGGAATGGAACATCACCTGGGGCTAACCTGTGATCCTGTGTTAGGCCTGGTCCAGATTCCGTGCATTGAGCGAAATGCCATGGCCGCAGCCAGAGCACAGGATTGCGCAGCCTATGCGCTGCTCTCCGATGGAAAACACAGTATCACCTTTGATGAGGTCGTAGAAACCATGCTTCAAACAGGAAAAGATTTAATGGCTTCCTACCGTGAAACAGGTAAGGGTGGTCTGGCAAGGATTCACAAAGTACAGGGTTCGGCAGATTAGTCGTTCAGGAAATCCAGAAATTCCTGCGGCTTAAGCGATATGCCACTAAAGGCGCTAATGAAAGAACTATCCTTGCCCAGCTTTACATAATAGGGAAGAGCCACTGTGTTGAATGTATCAATTTGATAGTTAAGATTTTTCTTAGCATCGTCCCCACCATCAGTGAAGAGTTTGACAAGAATAAAATCATTTTTTAACGACTCGTGAACAGACTTCAAAGCCAGGACATTTTGCTCCATCCAGCGGCAGTTAACGCAGGTATAGCCGGTAAATTCCAATAAAATCGGTTTGTTTGCCTCAAGAGCAAGTTTTTGAGCTTCATCCATGTTATCCAGCCAAACCACTTGTTTAGCTTCCTCTTCAGACACATAGTCATCGGAAGAAAGATGAAAACCGCTGGGAGGGGGCAAAACAGCATCAATCAGACCTCCCAGGGAGTTATCATTCCATCCCCTCGAAAGCAGGACAATCATCCCTCCAAATACCAAAACAGTTCCCCATTGCCAGGGAGATTTATTGATTTTAGGTCTTATGCCTGTCCAGATCAGGTAAACTACGATTAGCGTTACCAATCCTATCCAGATTAGGATAGCGGTATTTCTGGAAATCAGGTTGGTTTGCCAGACAAGATCTGCATTGGATAGGAATTTTACGGATGCCATTAATTCCAGGACACCCAAAACGAATTTGCTGCGACCGAGCCATTCACCGGATTTTCCCTGCATTTTTCCAACCAAGCTGGGCGCCACGGCCAGCAGAAAAAACGGAAAAGCAAATACAGTTGAAAACACCAGCATACCGAACAGAGGCCACATCCACTCGCCTTGTGCTGCTGCAATCAGCATGGTTCCCACAAACTGAACCGTGCAGGTAAAAGCGGTCAATGTGAATGTAAATCCCATCAACAAGACCCCCAGGGCCCCGCCTAGTGTTCGTGACTTTTGATCAAAATAGCTCTGAATGCCGGTTGGCAGATTGATATTAAATGCCCCCATCAAGCTAAAGGCAAACACAATAAATACCGCTGCTATAATGAGGTTCACATAAGGATTGGCTGCCAGGGAAAGTGCGCTTCCTGCTCCAAATATCGCCGACATAATCAATCCAAAGCCTGTATAGCTTCCGATAATTCCGGCCATGAAAAGCAATGCCAGTTTAATTACCCGAGATTGTTTCCCTTCTGCCTGTTTTGAGAAAAATGATACGGTGATGGGAATCATGGGAAACACACATGGCGTCATTAAAGACACCAATCCCATTAAAGCAGCCAAACCAAGAAATGCCCAGATCCCTCCTGATAGAAGTCCTGTAATCCCGCTAATACCGGTTTGTTCAGGCAGTGGATTAATACTGCGATCCGCAAACTGGAACTCCGGCCGGATTGATCCGGCTTCTACAGCAACCTCAATGTCTAATGTTCTCGTTTCGGTGGGAAGACAGATTACGTCCGTACACAGTTGATAGATTACGACAACTTCCGAACTGTGTTTCCCAGGCTTTGGTTCACTTGCAAAAACCAGGTTCTGGTATAATTCAGCGTGATTTTTATGATAAAAAATAGAATAGTTTAAAACATCGATGTAGTCTTCAACCGGTCTGGTCTCATAGAGCGGACCTTCTGTGCTGAATAATCCTTCTTTTAGCTTGATTTTTGTTGGTCTCGGGGCATCTTCAGCTTCCAGCGGAATCACGGAATAGATATGCCACCCGGGCTGCAGATCCACATCAATAATCAACCTGATCTCTTCACCGGGGCGAAAAGGGGATGGATTTATTCGGGCTGAAAAATCAACCAGCTCTTTAGTCGATTCAGGCAGCTGAATGTTTTGAGCTGGTACATTCCGAACGGAAAAAAACAATACAGACAAGACGATAAGTAACATCGTATACTTATCAATCTGATTTCTCATAGCTTTTAGGTAGTGAGGTTGGATTATTCAGTTTCTTCAAAATCAGGCGGGTTCTCGGCTTCCAGGGAATAGCTTCCATCAGCCCATGATCCCAGATCGATAATTCGACACCGTTCACTGCAGAAAGGTCGATGAGGATTGTCGTTCCACTCCACTTCTTTCTTGCAAATTGGGCATTGTACAACCAGCTTTTTCTTTTTTTTAGTCATCAGGTAAAAATCTTCTCCCAGCCCGAATATCCGAAATACCCGGCGAAAATTACTAAAAAGCAGGCGCAGGCCCCAATCAGCCCACGATACAATGAATCACTAAAAAGCTTTCTACCTTTGGATACTGAGTAAGTGACAACTGAATACCAGACCAGATCCGCCAGGATATGGCCGGTAAAGAAAAACAGAACTCCGGCCAGACCGAATGTCTGTGAATGAAGGATATAGCCTAATCCGATCGTTGCCCACCAGATTGACCAATAGGGATTTGCCAGGCTCAAAAATATTCCGGAAAGGACCAGGTGACTACCCTTGGTCTGCCTGGCTTCAAGTTTCAAAGATAGCTGCGGTAAGGATTGAAACATACCAAATGCCATCCACAACAAAATAAAGGCACCGGAAAATGCTATCACGCCAAAAACGGTATCCTGATTCAGGATTGGGGCTAATCCCGCCAATAAAGCGCCTACCAGTGCTAATTCCAGAATTGCATGACCAAGAATCAGCAATGGACCTACCCAGAATCCTTTTTGTGAACTCTCTCCAATGGCAACTGTCAACAGCGGCCCCGGCATAAGGGCGCCTGACAAAGCAATAACAAATGAAGAAACCAGTATTCCGAGTAGTGGTATCATTATTTTATATCAGCTTCCTAGTCGAAGGCAACCGGCTTGGTCCATCCATATGGATCATCCCGTTCGCCCTTCTGAATTTGGGTTAGCATGTCATAAAGTTTAAGCATAATCGGACCAACCTTCTCGCCTTCCCCGTAAAAGGAATGCCATTGATCCTTAAACCAGATTTTACCAACAGGGGAGATCACAGCAGCTGTGCCACAGGCAGCCATTTCTTCGATATCACTTAATTCCTTTTCCAGTTCCACGGGTCTGCTTTCTGTTTTTAGTCCCAGTTCATCGCTGGCCAAATCCATGATAGCCCTTCTGGTTACACTGGGAAGGATTGCCTTGGAATCAGGAGTGATAAAACGATTGCCTTTCATGACAAGCAAGATATTGGCAGAACCTGCTTCATCCAGGTATTTACGCTCTGCAGCATCCAGGTACAGTGCTTCATTTGCCCCCAGGTCCTGGGCGGATTTTGTGGATAACAATCCACCGGCATAATTAGCACCAGCTTTGACATATCCTGTTCCCAGCGGAGCTGCACGGTCATAATTTGTAACAGCCAGTTTTATCACAGATAGCCCGTCTCCCTTATAATATGGTCCTACCGGAGAGACAAAGACTCTGAATTCGTATTTTGTCGCCGGTCGCAACCCCAGGTTTTCGCCCGTTCCGATCAATAAGGGTCGTATGTAGAGGGCTGCTCCCGATCCGTAAGGAGGTATCCAGGAATAGTTCATACGCACGGCTTCGTTAACACCTTTCATAAATAAAGCTTCGGGCACCTCGGGCATCATCAGCCGTTTTGCCGTTTCATTCATGCGCCGGGAATTCAATTCAGGTCTGAACAGCAGCACCGAACCATCCTTGGCGGTCTGGGCTTTCATACCTTCAAAACACTGTTGGGCATAATGCAGGGAAGGTGAACCTTCATGGATTGTCATCATTTCTTCAGTGATGTTTTCTCCTTCCGACCAGGCACCATCTCTCCAGGAAGCGACAAATCTATAATCTGTCTTTTGATAGATAAAACCCAGGTTTCCCCAATCCAAATCCTGTTTTGTGCGATTTATCGAATTCATGTCTTCCCCCTAAGTAAATTTACATTTCATCAACGGTATAAAATGGTGGTGTTAAAAATATGAAAGGTCAATTCCGGAAAACCACAATGGCAGCCCTTGAATTTGTTCGGAAAACCGCCATACGAAAAACGCCGAAAGCGACAACCAGGGACCAAAAGCAATTTCTTTGCTAATTGATTGCCTGTTGATCAGAAGTATAATGCTGCCTCCGACAATGCCCAGAATTGACGCCAGGAAAATTACGCCAAACAAAGCCTTCCAGCCTAAAACGAAACCGATCAATCCTAATAAGGTCGCATCACCGGATCCCAAACCTTCTTTCTTTCTAACAAGAAAATACAAGTAGGATACCCAGTGAAAAATCCCTGCACCAAGAAACAGGCCGATTATACTATTTAACAAGCCAGGATTTTCAAAGGTCAATAACCAGAAAGTTTGAACCAGCAGCCCGATTACAACGGGCTGAGGAAATATCAGGTGAGTGCGAAAATCGATGATGGCGATTAACAGGAATAACTCAAAGAGAATTAACTTATGTAAAAAAGCCGCTTCAATTCCTGTTTTACTGAAAATAGACCAGATGATAGCTGCATTAATCAATTCCACTAACGGATATACAGCCGATATCTTTTCTCCGCAGTGGGTGCATTTGCCTTTCTGGACCAGGTACCCAATAACCGGAATTAAACCTGTGACACTGATATTGGTTGAACAGGATTCGCAATGAGATCGAACAAGCAGTGACCTGCCATCCTGCAATCGCATTGCTACTGTCAGTAAGAACGATCCTAATACCAGACCCAAAGCGATTGCAAAGATGTGAAAAGCAAACATGGCAAAACCTGCTTGAAAACCGGGTTATCAAAATTAGAAAAACGCTAGCATCATTTTTTCAAAAACGAACTTCGTGAGCGTTTGGTACAACTGTGATAACTGGTTTGATTCAATCGTGCAACAGATTCTAACGGCGACAAGTTCGCTTCTCGTTGACTCAGCCGTTTCTTAAACTTTCAAAGATCTCTTCCATTCTATCACGACCGGCGAGTTTGACTCGTTTCAGCTCTTTTAATTTCTTGCTCTCTTCAGGACTTCTGATTTTAATTGCCTGCAATGTCTCAATTTCAGACTCAAGACGAATATGCTCCTTATGCAGTCGATCCAACTCATTATTATCGACTGCGTATTTCTCAATTAACTCCAGATCACTCTTTTCCAAAATGCCTCCTATTGCCGTATAAGCGCTAACTTATAATTTATTGTTGTTATGAAGGTTGAAGGATTTATAAGGACTCAGCAAGGCACGAATCCCGTTTGTGGATAAATATCAGGATTAAACCCGGTCAATGATAGCTGCAAAATCTTTTTCAAATGATGCCTTCTTTTCCGACAAAGCCTTCTCCTCGCTCCCCTTCAAGTTGAAGTAAAATTTTATTTTAGGCTCTGTTCCGGAAGGCCGGGCGGTAATCCGGCTTCCGTCTTCCATATAAAATGCCAGAACATTTGAAGCCGGTTGTTCGGTTTGACCGGTAATTTCGCCACTTTTTCGATCGAAAATCGTCTTTTCCTGGTAATCCTTGACTGTCGCCACCTTTATCCCTGCGATAGATTCCGGTGGTTGGCTTCTCAGGAAGCTCATAATGTTCTTGATTTTTTGTGCACCGGTTATCCCTTTAATCACCTTATTCACCAGTGAGTCTATGTGATAACCATGTTCCCGGTGAATCACATCCAACTGATCCAGGGCTGTTTTGCCTTCATGAGCCAGTTCCGCGCACATTTCGGAAAACAAGGCAGATGCGATCACACCATCCTTATCCCGCACAAAATCCCCTAACAGATATCCATGACTTTCTTCGGTTCCGAAAACAAACTGACCACTTTTATCCGTTTCGATCTCACGGATGATCGAACCAATATATTTAAAGCCGGTCAAGGTTTCAATGGTACGAACGCCATATTTTTTCGCTATCAGTTCGCCAAGGCCGGATGTGACAATAGTTGTAACGAATACGGCATCATCGGGAATGGCACCCTTCTGATGTTGCTTGCGAAGAAAATAGTCAAGCAACAACTGGCCGATTTGGTTTCCGTTTATCTTGAACCATTCACCACCATGCTTAACCATAACTCCCAGCCTATCCGCATCGGGATCGGTGCCAATTATCAACCGGTCATTCGGTCCTGCTGATTCCTGGGCAATTTTAAGCGCTGAAGGTTCTTCCGGATTTGGAGAGGAAACGGTTGGGAAGTTACCATCTGCTTTTTCCTGTGAAGCCACGACATTTACTTTGGTAAACCCCCTGCGTTTTAACATTTCCCGCACGGGATAATTACCGGCACCGTGAAGTGGTGTAAAAACGACACCAAACTCCCTATTGTATTCAGGCACCCCGGGCAGCAAGGCATCAACCTTGTCAAAATAGATCTGTTCCAGAGAATCGGGAATCATGTTTATAAGGCCTTGTTCCAGACCCTGGTTAAAGTCGATCAGTTTTACATCGGAAAGATCTTTAAGCGCATTCACCCGATCAATGATGCCTTGATCATGGGGAGAAATTATCTGGCAACCGTCAGACCAATAAACTTTATAACCATTGTATTCCGGAGGATTGTGGCTGGCTGTAATGACTATCCCGGCTGTCGCTCCAAGCTGTCTGACAGCGAATGAAAGCATGGGAACCGGTCGCAAATCGGAATACAGATGCACCTTGATTCCGTTACCTGCAAGAACTGATGCTGCTTCCTCGCTGAATTCATCAGATTTAATCCTGCTGTCATAGGCGATGGCAACTTCGGGTTGTTTTTCCGTAGAATCTGTGACACTGAGGATGTAATCTGCCAATCCTTGGGTAGCTTTTCGGACTGTATAGGTATTCATTCGATTGGACCCGGCACCCAACACCCCTCTTAATCCGCCTGTACCAAATTCCAGATCCTTGTAAAATCGGTCTGTCAATTCATTTTCATCCTGATTCGCAATCAGCGTGGCTATTTCCTTGCGAAAATTATCATCAAAATATTCATTTTCGGACCACATTCGAGCTTTTTTTAGAATTTCTTCATTCATTAGTTTATCCAAAGATTGGTTAAAGACCTGGTTTTGTAAATTCCTTTTAAAGACCGGTATCAGCTTCTTGCAAGCTGATCAAGTATTCCCACGCAATGAAATCAATTCTACATTTTAAGGCATTTGTCGTCAATTTGACACTTAATCGGAGTGCACCAAATAATTTCAGCTCGACCTGTAACAAAATCAAGTGAGTTTGAGTATGGAACAATCCTCTTGTTGCAAAAACAGAATTGATCGATTTTGAGGAGAGCTTAATAGATTTTTTACATTTGACAAAAAATTTCTTCATATCCTTCAGATAGCTTGTTTCCTTATACGATAGTTCAAAATATCACACTGAACGTTTTCTCATTATATTGAGGCACCTTTAAGACTACGTAAGGTCTTACTTCATTGAACTATGCGGGGCAATTCCAACCGGAATGAGTTAATCACCTATTAAAGTCGATTTATCATCGCAGACCTGTCAATTGGTTGTTAATTGACCAGAATATATTTAGACTTGATCCATTAATCTATAAAGCTATTGATTTGTAAACACTAATTCAGCAAAACGGGGAGTGAGGAATGGTTTTTAAGAAACGAATAACTGCACTATTGACGATTGTTTTAATAACATCGTTTTCAATTAAAACGCTTTACGGGGTCGAAGCCGAGCATATGGCTCTTATGCAACAGCTTCAGCAGGAAGAACCCGAGCTGTTTGAACGGGTTGAGCTGGTAACTGAAAATAAAAGAGATCTACTGAAAGTCACCCTGAGTGATGTGTTGTTAATGGTCCTTAAACGCAGCAACACCATCGAAGCTCAAAGACTGGGTGAAACCGCGGCTCAATCCGGGGTTGAAGCATCTAAGGCTATCTACCAGACCAGCCTGGAAACTTCGGCTACACAGAGTAAAACATCAAGTTTGACAGGCACAAGTTTTGACGATGATACTAGCTCTACGAATTATCTGAGCAGTTCCTCACTAGATTCTACCTCATTGTCTGCAACAGTCAGCAAAAAAACATCTCTTGGAATTACATTCTCATCCACACTGTCCTCATCAAAATCAAAAACTGATACATATGTAATGGCTGACAAAGGAGATGATGTTACAAAAAGTACAACGGGTGAAGAAGCAGACTCTTCATCATTAAGCGCAACTGTTTCCATCCCCCTCTTTCAGGACTGGGGCGACGTCAATGATCTGCCGGTAAAAAGAAGCCAAATACTTTTGGACCAGGCCAAGGCCACAACCTATTCAACAGGCGTTGG
>JAKSDL010000292.1 GCA_022360105.1 Pseudomonadota bacterium | reverse complement strand
CTTCATACAATCGTTTTTCGTTAATGGTGTTGATCATGATGCCTTCATCGAATTCAAGCTGATCAACCACATCACCCCAGGGAGAGGTTAGAATGGAATTTCCGTACGATAAATAACCGGCTTTGGGATTTTGCGCTGAAGAAGTACCATATAAAAAAACCTGGTTATCAAGAGCCCTGGTTCTGAACAGGATTTCCCAATGGGCCGGACCAGTTGTCATATTAAACGCTGCCGGAATGAAAATATGCCTGGCTCCCTGGTCCACCATCAATCTCATTAATTCGGGAAAACGGATATCATAGCAGATCATCGCTCCCATTTTGCCAAACTCGGTATCGAATACCGTCACTTGATTACCGGCCGAGAGAATATCCGATTCCATAAAGCGCTGACCGCCCTCTATGTCTATATCAAACAAATGCATTTTACGATGTTTCCCGATCTGTTTGCCCTGTCGATCAAAAATATAGCAGGTGTTGTAGTATTTCCCATCCCCTGTTTCGGGAATTGAACCTCCGACGAGGTATACCCTGAATTCACCGGCAAGTCCTGACAGCATTTGCCAGCTTTCACCCTGCTCTTTTTCAGCATATTGAGGGAACTGGGAGGTATCGTAAGGACAATTGAACATCTCCGGCAGGCAAACAATATCAACCCCCTCACCTGCAATTCTCTTGAACCACTCCGCCAGCGTGCGAAGATTACTTGCCTTGTCATCGGTAACAGGCATTTGAATTTGAGCTACTTTCATTGTCATTGACCTTTTATTAAATAAAAACAGGCTGGGTGCTTTCGTATTGGTTTCGATAGTCAAAAAATAATGTACCAAATGAAATCAGTCCACCTTTTTAACGATCTTATTGTTTTTCCGTGGTAACTGGCTTCACAGGCCCGGTTAGCTGCCTCGCAAAAAACAAACAACAGGTGTATTTGTTCAGTATAATTATCTCTTGTCTGCTTTCACCACAATGAAACGAAAGGCACGAAGCTTTTCAAAAATCAGTTTCTGACCTCCACAAGATCAGTCGATGTAATAACTGAAGTTTCTTGACATCATTGATAGCCCTTTCTACCTTGATAGAACAGGAGAAAGACTATGATAAAAACAACTTCAGTGCCGGTTTGTGAATACGAAT
>JAKSDL010000670.1 GCA_022360105.1 Pseudomonadota bacterium | reverse complement strand
CATTCGTCAGAATATGAACTATACTGATACCAATAATCTTGGTTTATTCCACATTATGCACCGTTGTACTCTGCCATTTGTTATTCAGGATGAATAACATCTGAACTATTTTATCTCTTTGTTTGGGCTATGATTCATACTTGCTTTTTGTGAGAAAGAAATCGAACCCAACAAACCTTATTGACTATTCGGTAAATTTTTTTAACAGGATTATGAGAATTTCACTCAGGAACAGATTCAGGTTTATGTTTTTGATTCTGGCGGTCGGTCCTTTGCTCATAGTTGGCCTGTTTATAGGCTGGCAGGGCTACCAAAGTCAATTAACACATGCCATGTCATATCAAAAAGAGATCAGTCGCGGTGCGGCGGTTAGCATTCAATCCTATTTCAATCTGGCCATTGACCTACTGGAAAACCAGGCAATCATTAACGATTTGCCGAACATGCCTGGTAAAAAACTGGAGCGCATATTTTCTCTCCTCGTTAACAACAAAACCAAATCCGGTCGGCAGTTGTTTCGGTCTGTTGCCTTGCTGGATGAGAAAGGAAAACTGAAAGCCTGCAGTGCTTTGGCCTTTTACTGTTCCGAAGAGTATTTCCAGAGGTATTACGATGTCAAAGCTATAATCCTCGGCACACAATTTGGCCAGACAAGCATAGGTCAACTGATTTTCGATGACTATAGCGGAGAACCTTATATCACGTTAGCTATACCTATAATTGATTTACAGACAGGACTGATTCTGGGGATTCTGACATCCAATATTCGATTCAAAGAAGCCTGGGCAATCATTTCTGAAATTCAAAAGGAGGTAAACGGTCAAATATACTTAATCGATCCACACCGAAGAATAGTTGCTCATGCCGATTCAACCGTGGTGTTAAAACAAACATTTTTAGATAAAAGCAAAACACCGGGGCTACAAAAAGGATTAAACGATGAATGGGTTATAATGAACCAGACAGCCTGGAACATGGGAAACCAGACTTTGCACGTCATTGCCGAGCAACCGTTTCTGGACGCCATGTCACTGAGCTTTAAAATTCTCGCTTATCTGGCCGGAGCAATTTTGGTGGGACTCCTATCTGTGCTGATTTTTGCTTTGATTGCTGAAAAACGCTTTGTGAAACCGGTAGAAAAACTCACACGCTTTGCAACCGAAGTGAAAAATGGCGATTTGCATGGAACCATAAACATTGATCATGAAGATGAATTGGGCGATTTGGCCCGTATTTTAAACGAAATGACAAAAAACCTCTCGGACATGGTCAACAGGCTTCAGTTAACGATACAAGTAAATGAAGAGGCTTTTGATGCTTTATCTGCCTCTGAACACAGGTTTAAGACCGTTTTTGATAATGCAGGAGATGGCATCATCATCGCAGAAACGGAGACCAGAAATATTATCTCGGTCAATGCAGCGACATGTGACATGTTTGGTTTTGATTCGGAAGAACTACTGGGGATGAACATTGAGGATATTCATCCGGAAAGTGTACATCAGCAAGCGATTGCGGCCTTTGAACAGATGGCTGGGCAAACGGCCGGCAGCATGGGGCCATTCCCCATGAAACGTAAAAACAACAGTATCTTTTTCGCAGAACTCAATACCAGCACTTTCTTTCAATCCGACAAAAAAGTAATGGTTGGTCTCCTTCGGGATGTAACCAAGCAGAGATTGACGGAGCAAAAGCTAAAGGAAGCGAGGGATTCAGCGGAGGCAGCCAACAAAGCCAAATCGCAGTTTCTGGCTAACATGAGTCATGAAATCCGCACACCGCTGAATTCTGTCATCGGTTATAGTGAATTCCTGGAAGGAATGCTGACTGATAAGCAACAGAAACGGCATTTGAGATCCATTAAAACTGCCGGGCAAAACCTGTTAATCATCATCAATGACATTCTTGATCTATCAAAAATCGAAGCAGGAATGATGACAATCACTCCCCAATCCATCGAACTGAAAAGCATTTTTATCGATATAAAAAGGCTCTTCGAGGGGCAAATCGAAGAAAAAGGCCTTAACTTTGAGCTGAAATACCAGGAAGGCCTTCCAAACGTGGTTATTACCGATTCAACAAGATTACGCCAGATTCTGATCAATCTCCTGGGCAATGCAGTAAAATATACCGAAAAGGGATTGATCACCATGGAGGTAAGCAAAACTGCAGTCGATGAAGAGAAGAACACCCTGGATCTTTCCATCATCATTCAAGACTCGGGCATTGGCATTCCGGAGGATGATCTTGATCTTATATTTGAATCGTTTCGACAACAGGATGCTCAATCAAATCGAAAGTTTGAAGGAGCAGGCCTGGGATTGTCGATCAGCAAAAAGCTGGTCGAACTTTTGAATGGTGAGATAAGGGTAGAAAGCGCGGTCGGTGAGGGCAGTCGTTTCGAAGTCATACTGCGCAGCGTTCAAGCATCTTCACAAGTAATGGAAGATAATCTACTGGGTTCATACGAAAGCGATATTCAATATCTCACCGGTACAGTGCTTACAATTGATGATGAACCATCCAGCCGCTATACCCTGGATGAATTACTAAAGAAGATGGGTTTAAGATCGGTCACGGCCATAAGCGGTAAAGATGGGTTGAACCTTGCCAGAGACATCAAACCCGATGTGATTATCCTGGATATGATAATGCCGGAATCGGCAGGGTTAAATGTTGCAGCATCATTACAAAACGATCCCTTGACACAACATATTCCCTTGATTGCAATTTCAAACTCATCTGAACAATTTGAAAGCTTCAAGAATTCGGATCATAATATACAACATGTGCTGACCAAACCCTTGAACATAGCAAAACTGGTCGAAACGCTTGATCGGCAATTTGAACGAGCAACCGAATCAACCCAAGAGAAAAACAATACCAAAGTCTCAACTGACTTAATTGAAATTGATGACATCCAATTGCTGAATTTAAATGAGATCATCAGAAAAAAATACATGCCGTGGTTTCAGCAGATGAAAGGGGTGTTTAAAATTAATGATGTCAAGCAGTTTTCTTCCGAACTGAAACAGCTAGGCAGTGATGCCGGCTGTTCCCAGCTGGTTGCTTGCAGTTCCAGGCTTATGCAGGCTGCCAAAACATTCGATATTTCTGCGATCCAGCATTGCCTGTCTGATTTTCAAAAACTGACTGAAGCGTTGCTACAACAGGAGCAAACCAATGGATGAGAAAAAAAGGGAATTAATTTTGATCGTTGACGATAACCCCCAGAATATTCAGCTTCTGGGGAGTATCATCAAGGAAGATCAGTACGAACTGGCTTTTGCAACCAGAGGCGCAGATGCTTTGGCATACCTGGAGGCTGAAAAACCGGATTTGATCCTGCTGGATGTCATGATGCCGGAAATGGACGGCTACGCGGTTTGTGAAAAGATCAAAACCAACAAGAAGCTTAAGGATATTCCTATTATATTTCTCACCGCCAAAAAAGAGGCCGAAGACATCGTTAAGGGATTTAAGATTGGTGGAGTGGATTACATCACCAAACCGTTTTATCCCATCGAACTTATGGCCCGGATCGAAAACCATCTTGCTATTAAAAGAGCCCGGGAGGAAATTAATACACTAAGAGGAATTATACCCATCTGCTCAAGTTGCAAAAGCATTAGGGATGGCGAAGGATACTGGAAACAGGTTGAAGAATATATTGAAACCAATACGGATGCAGAATTCAGTCACGGATTGTGCGAAAACTGTGCTGATACTCTTTATGGTAAGGAGGAGTGGTATGTAAAAAAAATGAAGAAAAAAAAGTGATTATGGGCAGCAAACTGCCCAAACCGGTATTATGCTTTATTCTTGATTATCTCCATAAACGCTCCGATACGCGTCTCGATCTGACTTTCGGAAAAGCTCCTCGAATCTACCATGTCTGCTTCAATGATTAACGTTGGAATCTCACAACGTTTTTGTACAATTTCCTGAATATCGTATTGTCCCAGCGAATACGGTTTACAACTACGATTGGAATGCATGACCAGGCCATCGGCGCTGTACTTATCAACCATACCAATCACCTCTTCCGCCATGGCGTCTACTCCGATATTTAAATAGATCCTGGAGTAACCCTGCACCATTGATTCAAAAAAATTATCCTCATCCAGGTATTTTAGCGAACCGCACCAGGCAGAGGTATAGGTATCTGCTACCAGGCAGGCATCGTGAGCGGCAAAGGTTTCCGAAAGCCATTTGGTGCGGTACCAGATTGGCAAATTATCCCACAACAGCCTTATTTTCTCATCGGGTACTGCACTGATTCCCTCTGTTATTCTCCGGTTCATCTCGTCAAGCAGTTCCTGGTAGTATTCAGCGACAGTTTCGGTACCGCGAAGTGTTACAATCAGGGCCAGATGAAAAAATGCATCAAACGCACTCATGGGTGACGGTTTATGCATGGTTGTATCCAGTACGGCCTGCCAAAGCTTCTGGCCCTTGATAGACATTTTTCCGATTTCCTGAAGCCTGTCATAATCCATCTTGCCATCACAATGCTCCTCCAAAAAGACCATGTATTCCTCAAATTGTCTTCTGACATAGCGATGGGCTTCGTCACTAAATTCCGTGTGACTGATCGGCGTATCCAAAATAAACAAGGGCACATCGAAGTAACGAGCCTGGATTTCATACCATTTTAGAACTGTTCCGCAAATATTGTTGCAGCATACCAACATGTCCGGTTTGGGTAACCCGCCAATCGGTCCCCCATCCACTGTGGCACAGGATATATCTGATCTCGCATATGAGCATAGATCCCGCGGGTATCCCATCTCTTCAGCCTTTTCACAAAGATCAGGTCCCATTTTTGAAGCACCTATCATAGCAGCATGATTCTCCGGATAAACAGGGATTACATCCATAGCCAACAATGGTTCTACCGGACCACCACTGGTAATCCAGGCAATTTTCTTCCCACTCTGGTCCGCGGTTTTTGCCTCGATGTAATAGTTGGTCATAATCTCTTTCATCTTCTTGACGCTTTTGATTTTGCGCCGTTCCTTTTCAGGATCTATTGTTTTTTCCGCATCCGACATCGTATCTCCTAAAACTTAAGCCATTAAAGCATTTCCACAAAAGCTTCGCACCTGGTTTCAAATTGTCCGTCACCGGATTGCTGCTCTTCCATTTCGTAAAGCATGCAAGGAATTCCGTTATCCTCCAGCATCTCTTTCAGGTATGGATAATCAAATCCGTGCGGATCGCAAAACTTCAGAAATATATAAATAACACCGTCTGCCTGAACCTCTTTTGCCAGTTTAACCAGGTTCTCCCCCCTGGCCCTGTTACCGGAATGTTTAGCCGGGCAAACATTTCTTTCAGAGTAGCGTCTGGCTATGTCCGTTAAAATGTCACTCTCCTCACTCACCGTGCCCTGGTAAAACCGGTTCCCTGTGCAGAGATCATCTCCGACCACAACGCCTCCGGCATTCTCAATAGCCCCATAAACATTAGGCATGTTGCACAAACCACCGGAAAGGACAAATCGTTTCTTGTTTGATGAAGAATCAGCAGCCTTGCCTTGCAATTCAGTTGCAATGTTCCGCGCAGCAGCCAGGAATTCGTATCGATCCATTATCATGCCGGCCTTGACCATGACATGCATATCCTCCCCCCTAATCGCTTCCGGAGATTGGATTCTGATCGAATAAAGCTGTTGCATTACTTCTCTGATCTCATTGCAGGTTTTAGCCGCTTCTTTTAAATCATCTTCACTAATCTCCCTTCCCAGGGTATTCTCCAGATCGGATTTAAATCGTTTTACCACATCTGCCATATAATCCCTGGCACTTGCAGTGTTCAATTTAACAGGCATTATCAAATCCAGATGAAACCCCGACTTGACGTTGATTCTCCAGATATCGGAAAGACGCTGGATCGAATCACAGGTATGGGGAAACACCACACCGTCAATGAATGCCAAGCCTCCCGTTAAGCTTTCTTCCAAAGCTCCACGTACCAGGCTACAGCTGTAGGCCTGCATATGCGCATCCGCTTTTGAGATTTCAGTCCCTGTTCCAAAAATTCTATACCCCAGCGCGCCTGCAGCCAATATCACTTCTTCCGGGGCGTAGCTGCAAAAAGTGCCAATCACCTCCCTTTGATGCTTTTCCTTCCATTGGCGCGCATACCCCGCCGGATCACCCACAAGATCGTGAAACGGTTGAAACAAATCCATGATATCTCCTTGCATTTTTAACCTTAATTTAGCCTTTTCTGGTCCGCCGGCACAGGCTTTTATTCCAAATATAACCGATAGCTGATAATTATTGATGTCTTACGGTTTAGTTACCGAACGTCGGTCGAAATGTCAACCAATACTTGATTAAGCCTAAGAGCCTGTGATATGACGATTTGAGATACCACAAAAATCAACCCATTAAGGAATTTCATGGAAAAACAGGGAACTCTCGGCAAACTCAAAGAAAAAGAAAGAGAAGTCCGACAAAAAATTATTATCGATGCGGCCAGAAAGGTATTTGAAAAAAAGACCTATGACAAAGCCAGTATGGCAGAAATCGCCAAAGTCGCCGGAATGGCCAAGTCTTCTATCTATACCTATTTCAGCAGTCAGGAAGCCTTATACGTGGAAATTGCTTATCGGGACTCCAATCATTTTATTGGTGATTTAAAGAAAAAACTAAAAAACAACCAACCCAACTCCCTGCAACTGGCCATAGATCATTTTCTGGATTATTACATCCATCATAAAGCCAGATGGAGAATGATCACTCATTTTGCACTCCATGGCAACAACGAAAACGAGTCCTTGGAGAAGTTGAACGACATCTCCAGGCAATTAATGGATCTGTTTGAAACAATCATTGCAGATTCCGGGTGCCACGGAAATACCAGGTTGCTGGCTCACTCCCTTTTTTCCTCCCTGAGCGGTATTTTGATTGCTTTTAGAAACTACCCCGGCCGTAGCGAGGAGGAACGTATCTCCCACATGAAACGGATAGGCTCCGTTGTTGAAGAGATGATCACGGCACTTATGGAAAAAGAGGTGGTTAGCGGTTAGATGCTAATTCAAGCCTTCAACAACCCACCGATGTAAGTTTATAAAATCAAAAATGTTCACTGCCATCGGATTTTGTGACCATACAATGGTTCCATGATTTCCCTTAAAACTGCCAAGATCGATCGGGTCACCAAGAAAGTACTGAATGCTTGAATCAACCGGCATCAAATACGCATAATGCTTTTCTTTATGACCACTTGCTGGCAGGTCCTCAACGTATTCTATAAAAAACCATTTTCCTTCAGGAGAGAAATCAAATTTAACAGTATATTTAGGCAGATAGATTATCGGATGAATTTCAGCTTTGTTTTTTTTCCATGTAACAACCCACAGTTTTGTATCACCTTCGATCACTGCGAAAGGAAGATTGGGGTGAATAGTAAATCGATTTCTAAATGTGACATCAGAAAGGGAATTATAGATATCTACAATAGGATGGTGAGTTTTGTTGAAGGTTATATCCAATACTTCAAGATTGTTGGTGGCAAGGTCATTAAAGAAAATATAATTGCTAAAAGTTGAATGGAAATACCTTTTAATATCACCATCTTTCAATAAATCGAAAATCTTTGATTCTTTTGGCTTTTCTTCATCGAAACTAACAACCTTCATGAAATAATCGGGATCTTCGTAATCATCATTTTCACTTTCAATGATAAATAGAAACCTTAGATTTTCTGCATCAAGAACAGACAGGTATTCAATATACTCCCACCTACCTGGTACAGCCCTTATTTTAAAATATTTATGAGTATTCTTCTTTAAATCAAACAAGAAGAAACCTCTTGTTTCTGCCCAACCCACCAGTCGATCAGAAAAAACCGGAAGAAATTTAGAAGATGTTCCAACTATTTTAGAGATATTTTTTTTAAGGACATCAATTGTATAAGAACTCTTCTCAAATCGAATCAAAGAAAGTGAATTGCCATAAATTGTTCCGATAGAGTCATCTACAGGGATTGGGAAGACTTTTGATTCCATATCAAATGGAATAGAAATTCTTACTTGTTTGAAATTTGCTTTTTTAGATTTTGAAACTTTGTAAATCGGTTTTTCCGATGCTGATATAGGGATTGAGGGTGTAATCATTGCTGTAACAATTAAAAAACAAAGCAGTTTGGGAGATTGATACATTTTCTCTATAATTGCTTTTACTTCGGAATAAGGCGGGAGTTGATTGTGTATTTGGTTAAACCAATTTCAATGATTCTATCCCAAAAATCTGGATAGGTAAGTTTGTAAATACCAACAGGCATATTTTTTCGATACGTGTAACCATCATCCCCGTTTTTTCCATAGAACTTTCTGCCATCCCAATATTCCAAGATATACCGATGGCCTGGAATCTTGTCCCCATTTGAAAATTCCAGGATGAAGTTGATGGCAGCAGTATCGATTTTATCAACATACTCTTTTGGCAATTGACCGGTCTCGTTGGTTAGTGCAATTTCATTTACACTGATTTGATTTGAATTGCTCTTACCAGCGCTAAGTGCTAAACGAAAACCAGTTTTTCCGCTTTTAGCCGATTTGGCATACCAATTCCTCTTGGAACATCTTGCATTGTCCAAATAATCTGCCCAAGAACCACCTTTCACAACTTTGGAACCTCCTTTGAGTGGTCCTCTTGGATTCACTCTAGGACTCGTTTTGTAGTATTCGGCACCATACCAGTCCGACGTCCATTCGCTGACGTTCCCAGTTAAATCAAAAATACCAAGTTTGTTAGCTTTAAAACTGCCAACCGGCGAAGTTTTTCCAAATCCATCGTTATAGGTTTTCCATTTATTACCACCAGCCAGATTAAAGAAATAAAGACTTTTTGAGAGATTCGCAGGTGTATCACCTGCAAATAGCGGATTGTAGTTCCCCCATGAATATTGCCTGTTATAAGACGATTCATGGCATGCAAACTCCCATTCCGCTTCGGTTGGCAATCTGTAATTCTTTTTAGTCTTCGAATTCAATCTTTTAATAAATTGTATCGCATCATCGAATGATACATTGTCTACTGGAAACTGATCACCTTGATTTGAAACCGATGGATTGTTCAACCCGTTTTTGATCCAGGCGGACTGGGTCACTTCATGAGTAGATAGATAGTAGTCATCTAGGCAGACTTTGTGCCTGGGAGTTTCATCTGAGTTACCAGATATGTATGCGTCTCCCATCCAAAAGCATTTACCTTTAATGAGTACAAATTCAAGTCCTGTTGTAGGCTCCTCAAACATGTTTGGTAGTTGAGTATGTTTGATTGCCTCTGAATCAGCTTTTTTAGGCTCATTATATTCAGGTTTGGCTATTATGACAGGGCTACCGTTAGCCACAGCCGTCCAAGGTGTTTGCTTGCTATTGCTGGCTAACAAAACATCTCCTTTAATTGCTTTAAAGAGATTCATGTCCCTTATATCAAACTGCTTCAGATTCTTGATAAAAGTGCTTAAAAACAATTCATGATCCTTTTCTAAAGCCCTGGGTTGCACATTTGGTTTATCTGAGAAAACAACGACCGTATTGTTAAAGGGAGTTAATGAAGCTAATCCAGGTTTTCCTTTGTTATTTCTCAAAAACGAGTCTGGATAGTGAGCATCTACGATTAGAAAAGTGAGCTTAGAATTGAGTTTCCTGAATTTGAACATCAGATCTGAAAATTTGATACCTTCATTTTCGATATCTAATTCTGATTGAATATTAATATCTACCGGTAACAGATAGTTCTCTTCTTTTATTTGAACAACAAAACCTTTGAAAAAAAACAACCAGATATCCAATTGAGTTGGTATTTTATTCGAGAATCTTTTTTTATGATCTTTTTCATTAAAGTTTGATACGATCCCATCGATTGCCTTTTCAAATTCCGATTTAGAGATATTTGACTTACTCACAACCTGAAATTTCTTTCTCCGCAGTATGCTACCTAGAGAATTTTGCCCCTTCTCAAATGATGGAATAGGGGAGTCTTTGTATTTATAATTCCCAATTATCAAGGATGAATAATTCGGTTGTTCCTTTCTTTTGGTTGAGATGGTTTTTGTTCCCGCTATTGAGCAGGAAACAAGAAAAAATAAACTTAAGACTAGTGTAAGATTTGTGGATCTCATTTTCGATTTTGTTAATATTTCTTTGTCCTAATTCGGTTCGATGACCCAATGAATTAGTTTGTCAAATGAAACGACATTAAAACTTGTGGGATTTGTGGTCCAAACATACCTATCCCCAAATTCTTCATGATGACTCTGCAATTCGATGGGATGGTCAATATAATGAGGCAATTCGGGATTGATTCTCATTGCATATAGTTTATATGTTTCAGGACCGCGGTCTACAAATTTTTCTAAAAAATGAACAATTAACCACTTTCCATCTGATGAAATATCGAATCGAAGGTCTGTTTTAGGAAGATAAATTATTGGGTACGAAGATAATCTGTCATTCTCCCAACTGACCAACCAAAGTTTCGTTTTTCCGCCAACAACTGCAAAATTCAAGTAGGGATGGTTTTTGAAAATCAGAAAGCTATAATCATCTATATCTTTGTTACTATTTAAAAATTCAGTTAAGTAGTGTGGTTCTGTACTATAACCTAAATCAAGCAGTTCATACCTTCCAATACTATGGTTATTTACTAGAATCCTATCATTGATCATACCTAAAAAAACTCTTTGTCTATTACCTTTTTCAGATAAATAGAAAGAAGTAGATTCTTCTGAAGTTTCATCTTTCATGTTATATTGTTTTGCATAATACTTAACTTTATTTTCCTTGTTACTGTGACTATCCATAACTACCAAAAATCGGTGCTTTTCTCCGTCAATGACTGCAAGACTGTGAATGTAATCAAAATTTCCTCTTTTAATAAAAGTCTCGATGTATTTTTCTTCTCCTGTTTGTAGATTATGCATAATTAAAAATCGTGTCTGTCCCCAGGCCACCCAATCCTTTGAAAAAACAGGTAAAAATTTGCAATCACCTCCCGAAACTCCCGTTTTTATTTTTCTAAGTTCCAGTTGGTTTCCCTCAAAGTATAAAACAGCTAGTGAGTTTTCGAGAGTATTAACTCCAATTGCATTATCAATGGGAACTGGAAAAATACCGTATTTCGTCATTTTAGGTACATCATATTGCTGGCTTAAAATAACATCTAGTTTCAAACCTTTAAATGAATAAAGTGGTCGCATTCTTTCTTCAGCTCCTAAAAAATGGAAAGTGAGTAAACAAAACAAAGTTGTAAAGAAGAAATATCGCATTATACAAGCCAGTTTTAGTCGTAATCTCCAAATCATGTCTTACTTTAGCAATACTGGAAAATTTAGTTAGGTGAAGTCTGATTATTTGAGTACATTTTTGCTGCTGCCTTTAAACTATTAAAGTTTGATTCTAAATCGGTACATATATTTGTTTTATTTTCCTTAAATTCAAGATAATCAGATTCAAAATCTCGCAATTTACTTTCTAACGCAGCTTTAATGTTTGTTAATTTACTTTCATTGTGCAACCCATAAAACCTCATAGGGTTTTCAAATGTGAACTTCTTCCAAAGATCGATGTATCCCTCATCAGTTTTCTCCTTACCCGCGTTTATCACCTCAGATGCATTTTTAATGCAATCAAAGGCCATTTTGGTGAAGTCCGAATGGGTTTTGTCACCTAGCACCATAAACCAGTCAGTACCAAATAAAATGCGGTTGATAAGGTTCTCATCCTTGTTTTTTATTAATTCTACCTGGAATTTTTCATTAAAATCCCAGAAAACAAAATAGGAAATATCAACATAAAGGTTTGGATAGTTATTGCTATTGATCATCTTAATTAGTTTATCCACCCAGCTTGTCTGCCATTGTTTGGGAGTGCTTCTCCAGAAGCTCGGTTTATAATTATGGTATTCCCAAACGCCTCCTCCAAAATGCGCAAGGCATAAATGTAATTCCTTCACGCCTTCGTTGTTCAATACCTTCTCCCAGGATTGCGGATGGACATAGGTTTCCTGGTAATAATCCTCCCAGGGATAATCTCCTCGCTTTTCGACTGTTGCCTGTGATTCAACTGGTTCCTGGTTATAAAAATAGAACTCCATGTCATGAGTTAACAAGCCTTTATCTGAATGATGACATAAAATAGGAATTTTTTTGGCAATACATGCCTTGTAATAGCTTAAATCGTTCAAAAAAGGGATTTTTGGGTCTTTGGGTTGAAACCCCATAGAACAGTACATCTTAATTCCTACATAGAGGCCCGATTGGCTTTCTGTGGCAATTTTATCAAGCTGATCTCGCCAGTTTTCGGTACTATCGCCTATGCCGAGGTACCTACGAGGTTCGATGTGGTACATAGGTAGAATTCGAAAAGGGTACCTAACTGCTGCCATTTCTGTTTGCTCAACCTGTTTGTCCCATTCATGATACATTTTTCCTTTCTTGGGGTCTTCATCAACATCGTTTTCTCCTTTCGCATGGCGGAACCTTTCAATCCTCTCATAAAAAGGTTTGTTTACTTTTTTGGAGCCACCATCCCCGTCATCTTCTTCCACCTCTTTAAATTTGACGACATCTGTACAAGAACTTGATTTCCATTCTCGCCAAGTCCTTCTCGGGAAATAGTACTCGCCTGCCTTTAGTTTCTTTCCGTCTATTTCTTCATCTTGTTCAGGTATATAGTATATTTTTTTTCCAAGGTATCCATCATAGTGCGCAAAGGACATATCCATCATTAATGCAATCATGGGACTAAACAAAACATCACCATACATATTACTGTTATTATTGAAGGTTATATTGTTTGCAGCTATTGCTTGAGTTGCAATTTCATAGGTATTAACACTTCCCATAACGCTCATTCTCATTATACCTGTGGAACCAGCAAGGGTGTTAGAAACTCCCTCAAGGTTTTTACGTTTCATCTCAAATCCTGCCTGTCCCCAGACAATGGGAATAGGACAACATCTGTTGCTTTGAATATGCATATGAGAATCGATAATTACTTTTTTTGCTATAGTTTGGATTTGATTTTCTACATTGGGATTTAACCTTGATTGTGGTCCATCTGCCATATTAACTTCTCCTCATTTTCGATCTACTTAAGTTTCATGACTTCGGTTTCCTCGTCCAGCTCAGGAAATATGATTTTGTAGCTTTTTAATGGTACATCTTCTACTTTAGCTTTTCCCTGATCATCGACCTCTCCGCTGATTTCGCTGCCATCCTGCATTTTGATGATATAGTTGACTTCAGGTATCGGTTTGCCGTCTTCATCAATTATTTCAAATTCCAATGTACCGGTTTCATCAGTTAGTTCCTGACCTTCAATATCGGATTGATCCATGCCGCTCATGCTAATGGTGTTGATTTTGTTCATGATCATCATGTCTGTTTTTCGGCAGACAGGGCGGCATTCAATAGAGACATCGGGAGACCATTTGATGAAGAAGGCTTCATCTTTATTTGACCCCGATACGATCCCACCCAATGATCCGGCTTCATCTCCCTGGCTTTGTTCAACAGAACTGCCAAGCAATGCAGTGCTTTCGCCGTCAATTTTAGTAAGGACCGAACCGTTTTTTACTTTTTTTGATTCAGCGATATTAGGATATGGTAGAGGCAGTGGCCCAGGCGGAGAAGGGAATGGTGTCTTACACACATCGGGTATTGTCGCCATTGCCTTTCCTTTACTGCCAACATGCACCAGCGTTAATCCATTTGCACTCACCGTTACATTGCCCATTTTTTCCTCCTTTTTTTATTGATTGGCACGTCCAATAAAACTGCTGCTCTATCCTTCCCCAGGGAACTTGTTAATAGTAAAGATAATGGACCGGAAGCATAACCCCATTCGCCGGAGTGCACTGCTTGACACACCAGCATGGGGGCTGTAGCTGCCCCCAAGTCTCCCCAGGCTT
>JAKSDL010000131.1 GCA_022360105.1 Pseudomonadota bacterium | reverse complement strand
TTGAAATCATGATGGAATTGATACCAAACTTCTCGAACGCTTTGTTGGCATGTAATTTCTGCCTGGGAAGTTTGGTGACTTTCTCAAGTAACCCGGTCAGGAAATTATCCAATTGAGCCTTCAATGCGGCATTTTCTTCTGTTGCAGGCAGGGTCGCAGGTTGTTTTTTGGTTACTTTCGATTGGCCGGCTGTCGCAGAATCAGAAATTCCCAAATCAAACACTTTGCAATCACTGGTAGCTTCAATAACCAGAAGTTGGTTGACATCAGCCCGTAACCCCTTTTCAAAAGCTTCCAGTCCTTTCTTTGTACTCAGGGGCAACAATCCCATTTTGTTTTCCAACCAGTCCAGGGTAGCTTCATCCAGGTTCATGCCACCATCAGCCCAGAACGACCACGCCAAGGCCAGGCTTTTTCCGTGTCGTTTGCCGGATGCTCTCAGTTGCTCCCTGTAATCCGCAAAGGAATCCATAAACCGGTTGGCAAAGGTGTAATCTGCTTGACCGAGATTACCGAGAGTAGCAGTGAGACTTGAAAACATTACAAAAAAATCCAACTTTTCTTCGCTTAAGGCTTCATCCAGATAAACCGTACCCTGCACCTTAGGGGCGAGCACTTCTTCAACTTGTTGGCTGGTTTTGTAAATCAGGTAGGCATCTCTCAAGCAACCGGCAGCATGGATAACTCCGGAAATCTTTCCAAAACGTGCTTTTGCCTCTGTAACCATCTTTTGCACACTTTCAGGATCACCCAGGTCACATTGGATAGTCAGGACATCGATACCTTTCTGTTTCAGTTTCTCTATTTGTTGAAGCCTGTCTTTCGGCGGCAGGATAAAATCCACCAACACCAGATTAGTGTCGGCTTTACCGGCAATGTATTCCGAAAAGATTTTCCCCAATCCTCCCAGCGCTCCCGTTATCAAATAAGTACCACCTGTTTTTAGCGCCCGGCTCTCTGCTGTTGATGGGTCTGGTGATTCCTCAATCTTGTTTGCATCATCACTCTTTCTAATCCGGCGTTCGATATTGAACTCACCGATATCATATCGAACTTCAGCTTCATCACTTTCCGAATTCAACTCCTTTGCAGCAAGCCCAGCCAGGGTTGGTAAGTTATTATCTTTGACCGGACTCTTCACATTCCTGATTTCCACTGATTTGCAGTGAAAACGGGGATTCTCTATCTGAATGGTTTTTAAGAGACTATCAACAGCCGAGAAGAGAGGCTGGGAACCCTCATAAATAGTGGAAAAAAGATATAAAAAGTCAATAGAGTTTGATTTGGGTCGGTTCTCCTGGGTCATCAATGCTTGCGCCAGAAAGAAAATGGAATAGAAACCCGATTGCAACTGTTCCGGCTCAATACAAGATCCTTTGTTGCCATCCTGCATACTCCAGGCGTGCACGATCTGGTCCGGATAAAGCGACTGGTATGTAAGTTCCTGAATCAGATCAACATAATGTTCTGCTTTAAAAGGATTTATTTGGAAATGTCCTTCTCCATGTTTAAGAAAATGCTCTCCTGAAGTGACCCGGATGATTTTTGCACTATCCCACTCAGACATGTCATCCACATGGCTTAACTGCTGTTTCCAGTTGTCCTCTGTATCGAACACCAGCAGTGATCTTCCAGGCTTTTTACCAGAGAGTTGGCTGGTATCACTATCACGCAGGGATGCTGCTTTCCAGGGCCTATGCATTAGATACAAATCTGCTGATTCTTTCCTAAGATCCTTAATGGCCGGCTTTTCCACGCGTTTCACACAGAAATCTTTGATTGAAACAGCAATGTTGCCATTGTTATCGGTTATGGCGATATCAAATCGTTTGACCTTACCTTTGTCGGCTGATTGGATCGTTTTTTTCGTAACATGGGCAAAACATGTTTCCGGAATGGTGTTAAGCAGCTCTATTTCCCCTACCGTATAGGGAAGGTATTCGCTTTGATCGGCATTGTTCTCAAAATCCGCTCCGATGGTTGACTGAAACGCTCCATCGAGAAGTGAAGGATGGAGCAGAAAATCGCTGAAAGTGGTTTGTTGCCGGATCGGCAGACGAAGCTCCGTCAAAGCTTCAACTCCGTTTACCCTGCAGGAATAAATCGTTCTGAATGCTTCGCCATATTGCAGACCATTCTGTTTAAACAACCGGTAGCAGACCTCTGAATCGATTTGTTTGGAGCAGCGCTCTTCGATAGCCTGAAGGTCGATCTGCATTGAACCTGAGCTATCTTCCCCGGTAAATTCCAGTTGACCTTCAGCATGAATCGTTTTGGCAGTTGACCCGTTTTGTGAGATAAGCTGAAATCCGGCACGATCATAACCCTCGGGAGTCAGTTCCATGGTCATTTGATCGGGGTGAACAGGGCGATGCCAACTGATATTGCGGATTTTTACAATATCGGTTTCTGCTGCTATAGTTCCGGCAGCGCGGGCCATTTCAATAATTGCTGCACCCGGCAACATGGGGGATCCGTTTACTTGATGATCCTTAAAAAAGAACTCATTACCGGAAAAACGACTGCTAAACTTCTCTGTAAAGAAGGTGGATCGATTTTCGCCAAGAAGAGGATGAAGCAGCGAAACTCCTTGTAACGGCTTTTCAACTTGTTTTACCCAGTAGCGATCTCTTTCGAAAGGGTAGGTGGGAACAGAAATCTTTTTGGGTTGCCTGGCCCCTTCCAAATCGGCATACAGAGCTTCCCAATCCACCTCATCACCTTCAACCCAACTTTGTGCCAGCAAGTTCAATTCTCCGGTATGGACAGGTTGGTTGCGGGTTGCGGTGTAGTTGACTTCTTCTTCAACAGATCCCCGAAAACAGCCGGGATGTCCCTCGGTGTTGAGATCAGATTCGACCAGGGTTTTCAGGATTCTTGTTAATTCATCGATACTTGATATTACCAGGGCCAGTCTTTCCTCCATCGCTTCCCTGCCGACCTGAAAGGTATATGCCAGATCATCCGCTCTGATCGGCACAAAGAAATGGTACGAGTCACTGCCAGAACCGTTCTCTCCGTTTGTAGTGTCACGAAGCCTCAGAAAAGCAAGCAACTTTTCACAATAAGATTTTAAAGCTTCGGGAGTTTTGGCTGATAGAGGGATTATGACTGGATCTGCAGTATCTTCCTGTCTGTTTTTCCCTTCCGATACAAACTCTTTGAGAATGAGATGTGTATTGGTGCCACCTGCTCCAAAAGAGCTGATTCCGGCTCTTCTGAGATGGTTACCTGCCGATGTGCTTTCACCTGATTCAGGCGCACTCCATGGCGCCAGTTCGCGCTGTAATTTAAATGGCGTGGTTTCAAAATGGATGTTTGTATTCAGCGTCTCTGCATGAATGGAAGGTACCAGGGTCTGGTACTTCATCTGCAACAACACTTTGGTTATGCCGGCAATACCCGCTGCACCTTCCAGATGTCCGATGTTGGATTTAACAGAACCGATAGCGCAAGTCTGGTTTCCTCGTGAATAGCCGGCGAAAGCATTACCCAACCCGGTGATCTCAATGGGATCTCCCAAGGAGGTTCCAGTTCCGTGGGCTTCAATATAGCTGATCAGATCAGGATGCAGTCCGGCCTTGTCCATTGCCTGCTTGACCAGTGCACCTTGCTGCCCGGGACTGGGTACCGTAAATCCGCTGGTATTTCCGCCATGGTTTACTGCCGAACTCTCGATGACCGCATAAACCTGGTCACCGTCTTGCAACGCTTGCTCAAGAGGTTTCAGCATCACTGCACCTACGCCTTCTCCCGATACAAATCCGTCGCCACCTTCCCCAAAACTGTGACAACGGCCATCAGAGGAAGACATATTTAACCTGGCATGCCCGATATACTTGTTGGGATGGAGCGAAAGGTTAACACCACCAACCAGGGCAACCTGACACTCACCGGAGTGTATGCTGCTCAGAGCCAGGTGAACTGCGGTTAGCGAAGAGGAACACATGGTGTCTATGGCCAGACTCGGACCTTGTAAATCAAGGAAATAGGATACTCTGTTGGCAATCGATCCATAAAATGAATCCAGGGCGGTGGTATTGCCTTTCAGGGTCTCTTCAGCCCCATAAAGCTGGTATTCCCCATACATCACACCCACAAAAACACCGACTTGGTTGTTGTAAAGCGTTTGTAAGGATTTCAGATTGTGTCCGGAGTCTTCCAGGGTTTCCCAGGCTGTTTCCAGAAACAAACGCTCCTGGGGGTCCATATTTTCGGCTTCCAAGGCTGAAATATTAAAAAACAACGGATCGAACTTATCCACGTCTTCTAAAAAACCACCCCAACGATTGGAAACAGGTGGTATGCCTTCTTTTTTAGATATCGCATAATCAGCATGATTCCAGCGGCTCAATGGTATTTCCGAAATGCAGTCTTTACCGGAAACCAGGTTCTGCCAGAACTGATCCAGGTTCGCTGCCATGGGGTAGCGACCGCTCACGCCAATGATGGCGATAGGAGAATTTTGCACCATTTGTACTTGTTGGTTTTTCGCGATAGCAGGTGCAGCACGCTCCGGACTTGAGGTAACTTCAGTTAAACTTACATCACTCGCAAACAACTCTTTTACTTTGTCGGGGTACTGGCGAAGCATATGTTGAGACAGTTCCCGAATGGTGTCGCATTCGTAGAGCAGGGTTGTTGATACTTGAGAGAATAGTCTTTCTACCCGGAAGTTGAATTTTTTAATCAGGATGGAATTGAGACCATAGGACTGTAGTTTAGTATCATTCTCGATGGATTCGACCGGTAGCTCAAACTCCTCGGCAATAATTGTTGTAAGCAGTCCTTCCAGTTGCTCCTGAATCGTCTCGGCATTTTGTAGCGATTTGGCCGGGGATAAGGAAGTATCCTCCTGTTCCCGGGATAGCAACCAGTGTGAATGCCTGGCAAACGGGTAGGTAGGCAGGGACAAAGGATATGTTTTTCTATCTGTATGGGACATCCAGTTTACAGGCGTTCCCATTACCCACTCCCTTGCCAGCTTGTCCAGATCGGAGTGCTCTGAAACAGGTGATTGCAGACTTTGTTTTTTGTCTGTTTCACCGACAATGATCCGATCATCATCTCGATTACCGGCCTTGAACCGTTCCAACCGGGTTTTTAGGTCTTCGGTATTATCAACAACCAACGCCAGTCGATGCCTCATTGGGTAACGGCCCAATTTTAAAGTCTGGCTGATATCTTCCAACCTGAGATCCGCGGATTCTTTTCTGTTGAGAATTGTCAGTAAACGACCCGCTGATTCTGCCAACTGTTCCGATGAAGCTGCGGAAAGTGTTATCAACTCTGCGTTGTTATTTGTCGAGGTCGTTTTTGGATGATCAATCCCCTGCAATACAATATGGCCGCTGGAGCCGGTTGCACCAAAACTGTTAACCAGGGCTGTCGGTTGATCAGTTTCCCATGGTTGCAATTCCTTGTTTAGAGCGAATGGTGAGTTATCGATATCGATCAATGGATTAATCGGATCGCAGTCGATGGTTGGTGCAATCTGCTTATTTTTGAATTGCAGCAGTACTTTTATAACCTGGGAGATACCGGAAGCAGACTCCAGATGCCCAATGTTGGGTTTCACCGAGCCGATCAATATTTTTTGCCGGTCCGACCTCTTTTTTTCGCCAAAGACACGACTCAAAGCACTGAATTCGGAGGTATCTGCGATGCTTGAACCCGTTGCCGCTGATTCTACATAACTTATATCCTCAGCCTTCATACCTGCATTGGAGATTGCTTTGTTGATGGAATCTTCCTGGGCATGAACATTTGGCATTCCAAAACGCTTGGTATGACCATAATGGCTAACATGAGTGCCCTTGATCAGGGCATGCACATTATTGGCAGCTTTTGCTGAATGATCGCAAGGACGGATCAGAATTGCTCCCACACCTTCACCCGGACACCAGCCGGTACCTTCTGCACTAAAGGCGCAGGTTTTATCTGTTTTTGACAGTAGATCCAGGTGGGTCAGTACTTTGCCGTGGTACGGATGCACCATAATGTTTACACCGCCCACAATAGCGGAATCGCAATCTCCTCGTTGAATGCTATCACATGCCAGATGGATGGCTGTGAGCGCTGAGGAACAGGATGTATCCAGAGCAATGCTGGGTCCCTTGAAATCAAAATAATGCGAAAGCCTGTTGGTGATGGATGAGAATTGTGCCAGCGATTTGATTTCGGAACTGCGATGCCATTCATCCAGTCCCAGGCTGAAATAGTCGCCCCACATCACGCCCATAAACACACCTGTTCTTGGCAGAATTTCACCCGCTCTTTGGGGATCGATTCCAGCGTCTTCCAGACATTCCCAAACCGTTTCCAACATTAGTCGTTCCTGTGGGTCCATGGTTCTGGCCTCAACAGGGGATATCCTGAATAGCTGATGATCAAAGCAATCGATGTTGTCCAAATAACCGGCAAAACCAACCTGGTCCTGCTGATCAACCCGATCCTTGTTTTCAACAGGAAGCAACCTTTTTCTTGTTTCAGGCATTGGAGCAATGGAGCGCTTTCCCTCTTTAAGGTTTTCCCAGTACTGCTGCAGGTTGGGAGCACCTGGAAATCGCCCGCTCACACCCACGATAGCCAAGTCTGATTGTTCATAAGTTGTTTTCTTAACCAGACGTTTCGGTTTCCCTCGCAACAGCAGATGATCACTACGGGATTCGGTAAATTCGTAACAACCGGCTGTGAAACTGTGCAGCAGCATGTGGTTGGCCGGTAATCTGAATTCGGGCTCGATCCTTTCAAAGCGAAGTCCGCCGATAGGGCAAAGACCGATATTGAACTCCGACTGGTGGTCCATCAATACTTGCCCCAGGTAACCTGCTTCCAGGGTCGCCAGGTGTAATCCTTCTTCTCGATAAACCGGTTGATGGACCGATAGATCTGCCACCAGAAAAATACAAAATTTTGATTCCTGATAATGCGGCCGGTTAAAGGGAGTATAGCTGGGTTTGACCACTTTCTTCATCCCGGTATTTACCGGCTCC
>JAKSDL010000032.1 GCA_022360105.1 Pseudomonadota bacterium | reverse complement strand
TGCTGAAATTGAAAAAACAATAAATTGGTTCTGTTTTAACTGGAGATAAGTGGTTCTTACTCCCATTGTTCTTTTCCGTTAAACTCCTAAAATACATTTTGAATAAATTTGTTTTGTTGTATCCATTGGATTAAAAAGGAAACAGGTTATGTTGGAGTTTGATAGAGCAGTAAAAGAGCAGTATCCGGGAACGACCTTTGGAATCATGGTGATGAGAGGGGTCACCATTGAATCGGCAGATGGACTGGAAAATGAAAAAAGGGAGTTGGAAGCTTTCCTTCAGGAACAATTCTCGGGAGTGGATAAACGTCAGATGAGAGAGGTTGCTCCATTCTCCGAGTATCACACCTTTTATAAGACGTTCAAAAAAACGTACCACGTACTTCATCAATGTGAATCCATAGCTACCGGAAAAAAGCAGCTCCCTGATGGTGCACCGCTTGTCCAGGCGATGTTTATGGCAGAAGTACAGCATCAGCTGTTAACAGCCGGTTATGATATCAGCCGTCTTGGTTCAGATTATACAGTTCGGCTGGGAGACGGGGAAACGGAATTTGAAGGTATTGGCAAGACAATCCGCAAGCCCCCCAATTCTGATATCGTCTTCACAAACGGTGAAACAATCCTGGGCAGTATCATCTGCGGTCCCGACCACGAACATCGAATTCAGCAAAATACCGAAGACGTTTTATTTGCCATTTACGGCGTTCCGGGGATCTCCAAAGGACAAATGGAAAACCATTTTGCTTCTGTCCTGCGTTATGTGCAACTGATCTCACCAGAAAGCAAAGTCGATTTAATGCAGATTCAGTGACAAAAAGCGCTGATGCTTTTCCCGAAGGTATGGCTGCTAGCGGAACAATAGAGACAGGCAGGGGATTGGGAGCCACATTTCTTATGTCCTTTAACATAGCTTAGATCCCAATAGGCTGTGCAAAGACAGCCTTTTCGGCTGGATCGTTTCTCTTGCGTGATTCGATTCCATTGATTTCCGAAAAGTCGTTTTCCCACCCTGGTTAGATGATCGGCAGAGAGGCAGGCATTGTCGCCGCTCCAAGAAGGTAATTGCTGCTCTTGAGCGATACAACAAGTGGAACATTCCAATCCCCGGTAATTCGATAACTCTTTGAAACGGGACAGGATTTCAAACTTTTCTGAATCGGAAATAGATAACGGTGTAATGCCTAGTTGCTGCATTCTTTTATAAACGTGATGGTACTTACCACTCTCAATTTCACTGAATAGCAGGAATTTGGTCTGGACACGCCTCACCCCGAGTTTGGCAAACGGGATGATGACCTTTTCAAATAAGCTATGGGAGGCATTGGAAATTAACTGATTTTCGGGGCATCTTGCTTTAATGATTGGATCGTAGCGGAGGGTGATTGCTTCGGGATCTATCAAACCTGTCTGCAGAAGCTTATCCAAACCGGAAACCGATTCATCAACAGAAGGGATTCCCGGCTCCAGGAGGGTTCCACCCAGTCCGGTAACGCTTAGTTGAATCCCGACCACGGCCTTATTAGCCCTATAGACTTTCAGCGTTCGCAGAAGGTGTTTATTTTTCACCAATGTTTCAACAGGCCCTTTGGTCCAGAAAACAACGGCCGGTATCATCTCGGGATCGAGATTTTTTTTTGGCAAATGCACACCACGACCCAGGTAAGTCTCGTGTTCTCCCAGCAGCACTTTACCAGCAATATCCGGGAAATTGCGAATATCCACCAAGCGTCCAAAGCCGGCAATGCGGGATTGCCACTCAGAAGCAGTATAATATGCCTTTTTCATTTTATTTCGCATAAACCACTGGGCTGGTGAGCTGCTTTGTAACTTTTGCCCCCTGTTTCTTTTTCATTGTTTCGAAGCTGCAATTCAGCCGATCGAGTATAAAGTGGGGATGTTTGGGCAGAAAGTAAAATCAGTATCAAAATCCGGCATCGCGCCAGGCGTCGACTCCTCCCTTTAGCGCTTTCACATTTTTGAAGCCTTTGTTCAGATATTTTTTCGCCAAACTGACGGAAGTAGCTTCGCTTGGTCAGGCGCAATAGAAGACAATTTCACTGTTTTTTGGCAGTGTTTTTGATTTGGATTCAAAGTCGCTCTGCAGCATAGCACCTTTTAGTAGTATACTATGGCAATACTGATCGGCGTAGGAGCACACTAAAAGTGCTTTCCCCTGGGTTACTTTCCAATGTGCATCCTGAACGCTGATGCGCGGAATATCCCGGGCAACTGCGGATTGGACAAACAGCAAGAACAGAAACAACACAGACATCAAACAACTCCTGAACAACCTTTGGCCATGTCTTTTCATAATTTCTCCTGTAATAAAGTTTGTAGCTGGTCATATTATATTAAACTCTTTGCTTTGTTAATGAAACAACATCGTATGAGCTGGGAATAAAAAAAACAGAAACCTGTAGCCTTGAAGGACGTTGAGTTCATAAAATAGAATTGTGGGAAGAAGATTGGTGCAGGATATTCATTTACTTTCCCGAATAACAGAATATCAGCCTTTTTGGGACTAAACTGAATTTAAAAGGATTGAACATTGGCTAAAAACAAAAAGGGCAGGAAACCATCACAAAAAAGTAAAACTTCTCCGAATGGGATGTCCTCCAAAAAAAAATCCGAAGCACAAAAGGTAAACAAACGGCATTCCACACTGGTACAGGAAAGGTCGACTTGGATATTCACGGGCCTTGCAACGGCTGGCATGATTCTCACCGGATACCTGACGATTTCGGGCTGGCTTAATCAGGCTCCGGTTTTGTGCAGTACCGGAAGTTCGTGCGATGTAGTTCAGCAGACCCGCTGGGGTACCTTTCTCACACTGCCTATTGCTTTCTGGGGATTTCTGACCTATACAACACTGTTTTACATTGGCATAAGAGCGGGCAAATCCAGAATGAAGTGGAAGTGGGCGTGGACGGTGGCCCTGCTGGGCTGGGGATATAGTATTTACCTGATCTCGATTTCAAGCTTTGTGATTCAGGCTGTTTGCTTTTATTGTCTTGCATCCTTCATTCTGATGACCATCATTTTTGGATTGGTGACCTTTCAGCGGCCTAAAGACTCTGAAAAATTTAAATTCGCCGGCTTTTCCAGGCAAACAGTTGTGATAGCTGCCCTATTTGTCGGTGTTATGCATCTTCATTACAGCGGAGTATTTGATCCAAAGGCGGGGCCGGAAGATCCGTTTCTCAAAGGATTGGCTATCCATTTGCAGCAAGAACAGGCGACTGTATACGGAGCCTACTGGTGACCTTCCTGCGAGGAGCAGAAGGATCTGTTCGAGGCTTCGGCAAAACGATTGCCATATGTAGAATGCTCTCCACAGGGGCAAGATGGTCCATTGGCACCGGCATGTATTGCCAAAAAAATTAGTTACTATCCAACCTGGTTTATCAACGGAACAAGATATGAAGCCATCCTGAGCCCGGAAAGACTGGCAAGAATCTCGGGGTTTTCCTTTCAAGAATGATTACAAGAAAATAGGTATAAATGGGTTAAGTTGAACGAAGGAGTGTTCTGTAACAACTCCTTCACGGTTTCAATCAAAGATTGCTAGATACCCTCCTACTCTGTCTAAACAAAGTTGAATTCAATCTTACCAGTTTATTTTATCTAATTTTGTCATTCTCGTTTTTTTTTTGCATCCCGTTCTATTCCAATTCTATCTTCCCTGTCAGCAAACTGCGAATCTCATCACTTATGGCAGAAGGTCGTTTGGATTCGCGATCGATATGCACAAGAACAGATTTAGCATCGGCGCATAGTGAATCATTTTGCCATACTTCCTGTTTGATAGTTAGGGAGCTGTTACCGATTTTTTTAATATTGCTTTTGACAATCACACTGCTGCCATAAAAAACTTCTTTCTGGAAATTCTGCTCCAGGCAAGCAAGCATGTTGGGAAACTGTTTGCCGTGAAGCGCTTCTTTCAATAATTCGACGCGACCTTCCTCAAGCCAGACAGGATAAACTGTATTACTAACGTGACCTGAACCGTTAACTTCCGAAATTCGCGGCTTAATGATGCATTTGTGCATGACTTTCGTATGGATTGGGACTGGTACCTTTAACCCGCCATATTTACAAAAACTGAAGTGAAGCTGAATCTTTTTGCTCTTATCTGCTGGCCCTAAATAATCCCGGGTTGGTAAAATCGGATAATCGCAAAGCGAATTGCTGGAAGATTATTCCTGCTGTAATCAATTCAACTCGATTGTGCCTTGCTATGGCTGCAATCGTAATTGTTCGATGTCAACAACTGCCGATACCAGCTGAAAGGAGATCTCGATGAATGCCGATCCTCCGATACATAATATTGTCAATCCGGAAATTGAATCCTATCTTTCAGCCTTGCAACAGAATCCTAACGATACTGTTTTAGAGGAAATGGAAAGATATGCTGCCAAACGCTACTTCCCCATAGTCGGTAGATTGGCGGGCATGTTTCTGGAAACCATGGCGCTGTCGATCGGAGCGAAAAGAGTTTTTGAATTTGGTAGCGGATTCGGATATTCGGCCAGTTGGTTTGCCAGGGCCGTTGGCGAAGGAGGAACCGTCATTTGTTGTGAATATAAAGCGGAAAATTGCGACGTTGCGGAAGCATATCTCAGGCGACAAGGTCTTTGGGACAGGATTGAGTATCACAATGAATCAGCATTGGATGTGTTTGCCGGACAGAAAGCAGAGTTTGATCTGATTTTCTGTGATGCGGATAAAGAAGACTATCCTGTGATATTTGAACTGGCAAAAACCAAGCTAAGGAAAGGCGGACTGTACATCGCTGATAATGTTCTCTGGGATGGCCAGGTTACGGTCAACGACGAGGATGAAGTTGATGACCTGACCGCCGCAATCATCCGTCACAATCGTCTGGTTGCCAACGATTCGGATTTCAGATACTTCATTAATCCAGTCCGTGACGGCTTACTGGCGGCTGTCAAACTTCGTTAATCCATACTGTCCCAATTGGGGTGATCTTCACCAAACTGCTCTTTCAGTTAGGATACAAACACTTTGACTTTGGCTGGCAGGTCCTGCTTTTCGGGCAAATGCCGTGAATGACATGAACGAGGAACCGGTATTCGTTTATGCGTGAAACTAGTTTTCCGGCGGCAATGTCTGGACCGATAATGAAGCTTGGCATCTGGCAGATCCCTATCCCTCTCGATAAAACTTCACGAATTGCCTCATTGTTGTTTACCTGAATGTTCTCATTTGGACGAATCTTGAAAAGGCTTGCCGGATCTTGATCGACAAACGGAGAAATTAATATCTTATTATTTCAATGATATAAATGAGTCAATGAATCAACCTTGAAATTTTCAAAGGCAATCCCAAAAGTGGTTTTTCGATCCCGGAAAACGGGACAAAACATGAACAAATAAATTTTTATAGTTATGAATACTTGTGTGGGCGAGAGGTTAAACCACGTTTCAGGGTAGTTCCTAAAACTTAATTTCTTGACAGCATTTTTCCTTTTTTTGATACTTCTGCATATTCGGCTGTCTACCAGACCAAATCCTGTTTCCGATTTTGACGCTAAACCGGTCCGTAATTGAAATTTTAACGGTCCATCAAAAAAGATTGAATTTATTAGCGGGTAAGGAAAAAGGCTATTTGGACAAGAATTACGTTTACAAGATTAAACCCGGTTAGCTGGGAATAAAAATCAATGTGGAATATTTATAATAAAACGCCGTTTTCCTCGGCCCATCAGTTTGCTCAAAATTCCAGTGGGGAGCTGGTGTGGATGGTAGCGACCAAAGCAACGTTTGACATCAAACCTGAAGAAAACGAACTGGTTATTGCCGATAAGCAGGAACCAGTATATGAAGCTGACAAGTTCAGGGGCGATCCCCAAACAACAAGCCTGGAACATCCTTCGGATTTTGCCTTGGAGAAGCCGAACGTGGATATCCTTCTGGACGCCATGGCTTTTTCACCCGGCGAAAAGCCGGTTACGGAAATGATCGTCGGGTTTTCCCTGGGACCTGTGAAAAAATTTTTGAAAATAGTTGGTAACCGATGGTTTGACAAATTTCTTGGAGCGATCATCAAAACAGACAAAAGCACTTTCACAATGATGCCGATAACCTATGAACGTGCTTATGGCGGGTGGCAGGAGTTGGAAAAGGGGGCCAAAACCTATGTCGATATTCGTAACCCGGCTGGCACCGGTTATTTTAGAAAACGATGGGCCGTAGATTCGATTCCTTTGCCGAATATAGAGTATGCCGCTTATCCGACCAAAAAAAAGCCGAAGAAAAACAGGATAGCCGGATTCGGCCCCATCGCTTCACATTGGTCTCCAAGAATAGAATATGCAGGCACCTACAACGAAAATCCTGAAGTATTCCCCAATACCAGGCCCGCGAACTTTGATTCAAGTTACTTCCAATTAGCCCCTGCAGATCAGCAGGCAAAAATAATCAACGGTGCAGAGGAGGCAGTCCTGTACAATCTTCATCCAGAATACCGGGAAATCAGGTTTTCTCTTCCCGAGATCAGCATCAGCTACGAAACCTATATGGATTTGCAAAACATTCATCAGGAGGCCAATCTTCAAACGATTGTTATTCAACCGGACCAACTGAAACTTCACATGGTCTGGCAAGGCAATGTGATCTGCCAAAACCAGGGAGAAACATTGGACTATACCAAAATTTCGTATTCATTCAAAAAACCGTCATCGTGAGAAAGGCATGAAAAGCAATGGGAAAGCGCTGGAAAAGGTTGTCCACCAATTTGAAAAGGGCCACACCATCAACGGGTACCGTTATGGCAAAGTAATTAAAATTGATGAAGAGTTGGAATTAGCCTGGATTAACTATCCGGAAAATCCATTGTTTGAAAATCAACCAGCCGGAATAGGAGCGCCCGGGGTTACGTTGGAAGCGCTTAAAAAAGCCATGTCCGCCAACCACCTGGTAAAGCTTTCTTTTGAAAACAGTGATCCCTCCAGACCGGTCGTGGTCGATCTGTTTTGTTCCGTATCCGAAAAAAAGGAGCAGGAGAAGGATCTGCCCAAAGAAAAAATTGTTGATGTCAAAGCGGACCACATTGTTCTGGATGCTGCAAAAAGCCTGATCATAAAATGCGGAGAGGTTGAGGCGCGTTTTGATGCCGCCAAGGGACAGTTTGTTATCGAAGCGGATTCCATTCGGTCCACAGCGGAAAAAAGACAACGTATCCAGGGCGGTTCCGTACTGATTAACTAGCTTGGTAAAGGCGAATAATGAAACTGGTCCTTAAAGAAATTGATCCGGACGGAAATGAACGGCTCCTTGATAACCAATTGGCGGCAGGTGTTCCAACGGAGAAGGAATCGATCAGGATCGACGTCACCGAATCATTGCTGAAATTTGCCAAGGTTAGTTGGCGAGATCCTTTGCTACCCCTTCAACAAGGATTTGATCCAAAAATTGAAGGCCTATTTGACGAACTTTTTTTCGATATCGGCTTTTTTCTGAGACAGGCAATTTCCGGGTTTGATTCAGGCAAAAACCCCAAACAGGACTTTGTTGAAAAAAAGCTGTTTACCCTGCTGGAGCTAATGGAAAGCCAGCTGGATCAATTTGGAGATGTCCTGGAAAAACACCTGGTAACCGACAACCAAAAGGAAACCCAGACCGCAGTGTTTATCCTTTCCTCGGTAAACAGGTCGGATAAGAACTCTCCATGGCTGAGAAGGGTACTATCGGAATTTGAAACCTGTAACCCGGAAAAACGGAATGGCTTTATTCACGGTTTAAAGTTCGGGCAACATCCTGCCATTCGATTTGAAGTTCTAACCAGGTCGTTGAAAGGGGATACGGATTTCAGGGAAGCCTGCAACCTTGTATTGGACTATAAAGACAGTCCTTCTACCAAACTTGAAAACTGTTCTTGAGTATTCATCACAGAAATACGGAGATCACAGGGAAAAGAATTTGAATGTGTACAGACTTAAATGTAGCAGGGTTTAGCTCGATAGTTGGCGTTTTTTGAAATTCAGTGAATGGAAAAAAGCCAGTTATTCTTTACGGTTCTCTTTATGCTTTAAAGGCCCGTAAAATTCAGCTTCGTGACCTTGGTGTCTCCGTAGTGAAAACAGACAGGGTTTTATGATGCTGAACAGACACAACCATCAATAAACAATACATCTATTTTCCGAATCTGATTTTATGACAGATACAACAGAAACAATGGTAATCATTCGTTGCGGTAATTATACCCCCCTTGGGGAACGTGCGGCAACTTCGGCTTGCAGCGTTAGAGCCGGGTTTACGGCCATGGTTCGAAGCAAAAGCTATAAGGATAAATCCTGGGAACCTGTCAGGATAGCAGTGTTGGCAGATCTGAACCTGAATCGGGATATTTGGGTTCATTTCAGAGCCCTGGCTCTTCCCGCCCTGAAGGAGGCCTTGCAACCCCTGGTAGGAAAACGTGAACACCGGCTTGAAATACCGGTGATCATAGGACTGCCGGAACCAAGGCCGGGGTTGCCGAAACAATTGGGAACCGGACTGGCGATGCATCTCTCCCAATTGTCACTTGACTTGAATCTGAACTTAGACTTTGAGTTCATCGAGGCAGGGCACACCTCCGGTGCAATTGCTCTGCAATCGGCCAGGAAAAAGCTGAAACACCACCCATTTTGCGTCATTGGCGGCGTGGATTCCTATCTTGAAACAAAAACACTGAGATGGCTGGAAACCGAAACAAAACGGCTCAAATGCGGTAGCAACAAAAACGGATTTACACCGGGGCAGGCAGCAGGATTTTGCCTGGTTTCCAATCAAACCGTTGCGAAACAATGGGAACTGGAACCCGAGGCAATCATACTGGCAGAGGCTGAAACAAAGGAATCCAGTCCGTTTGAATCAGGCAAATTCTCTACCGGTTTGGGATTGTCCTCTGCAATTCAACAAGTGCTGAAAACAATCCCCAAGGAAACAAAAATCGACCAGGTCTATGCCACCCTCAACGGAGAGCGCTATACCGTTCAAGACTTCGGATATGCCGTCCTGAACATCGGATCGAGAATAGGAAATCCTGGGGAATGTATTGCTCCCCACCAATGCTGGGGAGATATTGGGGCCGCGGCAATACCCACCCTGATCAGCCTGGCTGTTGAATCCGGGAGAAAAGGATACGCAAAAGGACCGTACAATCTGATCACGGCGGGATCACTTGGGAATTCCAGGGCAAGTGTGCTGTTGGAACTTGAAAATAAAGAACGGGTTCACTGGTCTTTAGGAAAAACATCGTAAAAAGGAGACATTCATGGGCATAAAAGTATCGGCAGATGGACTTTCGGTAGTGACGACAAAAAGTGGTGGTACGGCAAACGCCACTATACCGGATGTTTGCACGACTCCACTCCCTTCACCACCAGGACCGCTGCCTCTTCCCTATCCAAACATCTCTAAATCCGAGGATTGCAAAGTGACCTCGGTCATGACCCAATTTGATTCGGGACAAGTGGCCTGTTTCGGAAGTCACGTGGAAAAAAGCCAGGGAGATGAAGTCGGTGCCATAGGTGGGATTATTTCGGGGAAAACATCGGGCAAATGTTTATTTTTAAACAGTTCTTCATCAGTTTTCGTCGAATCACGCCCCGTAGTGCGCAAAAGCGATTTTATGATTTGCAATGAAATAAATACCCTAGCGTTAACCGGTATGGACCAACCGGACGTGGGAGGTTCCGGCGAAATAGCCACTGAAGAAAAAACACTGGAGATCGAATTAAAGGATGACGAGGGTAATGCCATGGCAAACGAACGCTTTGTCATCAAGCATGATGGAAAAATCACCCATGAAGGCAACCTGGACGACAACGGCTGTGCCAAGGTCGAAGGCATCAGGGCTACCGGGTACAAGGTCATGTTTCCCGATCTGGAAAATGTGGAAAAGAACACAGCTGGATAAAAAACTTCTCTTGGTGTCTTCGTGGTGAAATCATACGGACTTGTTTTATGCTGGATAGTTACGCTTACTCTTAATCAAATTGCTATTACTTTCAAGTTCAAATCAGGTTTGAGCGGGTTTAAGAACAAGATTAAGATTAAGAGTAAGATTAGGATTAAAAACAAAATTAAGATTAAGAGTAAAAGTAAGAACATAAGAGATAGACTCCTGGTAAACGTAGCTTAAGAATATAACCTTTTTCAATCAAGGAAACCATGCCCACGTATATCCATACCATTTGTCAAAATAATACCATGAGCGAAATTGCCGAAGATTACGGATTTGAACCGGGGGAATGGGAGGAAAAGATCTGGAATCATCCCTATAACCAAATCATCAGGAAGTTCTGGCCGCTCGGTACATCCACAACACCCAGACAACTGCCTGTGGGCTATACCATCTTTATCCCCTTCACCGCTGTCATCAATGATACGGTGGATGAACCGGAAACACATCGCAGCTACGTTTACCGCAGAAACCTGGTGGGGGATCTCCACCTGAAAATAAACTACTTTCGTGAATATGCCACCTACGGCTGGTGGCCCGAACATTTTAACATCGGTTCTGCAAGGGATGAACCGGCCGATGCGTTTGGCCAACTGGGAGGCGAAACCTATGCAAATCTGCTGGAAGGTAATCCCGTCGCCTGGAACCAGGTCCGGGGAGTAACCTATGACAGGGAAAGGCACGAGTATATAACTACGATTATGGAAACCAGGGATGCACAATCCGATACGATTCAGTATGGCGATACACTGGTCTATCCCGACATGGGGCAATACGGTGTTGTCCAGGGAGATCCCAACCGGTCGGATCAAATGGAAGACGGCTATATTTATGTCTTTATGCGTCCCTCTCCGGACCAGGCTTTTGAACTGGAGCATACCTTTAAGGTTTTTAACGGTATCTACCAGCCGGTACAGGTGACTGCCGGTGACGATTCGCATGAGACCTCGGCAGGCGCCGCTCAATCCTACGCGATTATTCCCGATTTCTTCCCCGAAGAACCAAGGGATGAAACACTTCACAAGCAAACATTTGTTATCACCTCGGATATTCCTCTTTCCGGAAAAACATTGTTTGAAGGTGAATATGCCCTGGTCAACCGTGCCCATCAACTGGGAAGTGAAATCACGGACAGGGCCTGGATGCTGGAAAACAAAGACAGGTTTCCGGAGTCAGGGGATTCCATTCAAAGCGAATTCGAAACGGCGGATAACAGGACTCCTGCGGCAGATCCCAGGATCAGAAACATGATTCCGGCTCGCATCGGGGACAAGCAGGGGTTTTACCTGGTTGTTCCCAATACCCGGGCTGAGGCCGTAAGGAGAGCGGAAGGTTTTCGAGAAAAGCTGGATGCCTACCTTTCCTGGCGGGAAGGTGAAACCCGTAGCAAAAAGGCCTTCATCTGGGGCGTAGTTTCCAGCCTGCTGGACAATAATAGTCTGAAATATGCCTGGGGATTGGGCCTGTTTGGGGAAATTGACAGAGATAAATTCAATGAATTTGAAGAAAAGGAAACCAACGATGTCAAGGCTTATTACTTGCCTGCCAAATACGCCACCCTGCACCTTATCGCCTGGCTGCAGGACGAACGATTCAAACAATTGATCCGCAACTACAGCCACCGCTTCGATACACCGGCCCCATTTCTGCAGCCGGACTACCAGGACCAGCTGCTGACCATTCTCAATGACGTCTTCAGCAATCTCAACCTCACCGAGGAAGGCAACCAATACTTCGCCGGGATCTGGGATGATGCCGATAGTTTTTATCATTTGTTGTTGAATACTGAGCAAGCAGCTGGTATTGATTATCGATTGAAAAAAAATCCTTCTGCTCCTGATGTTTTGACACCGTTAAGAAAAGTCAATGGAGCGGTGATGGAATTTATGGAACATTTTGTTCCAGTATTAGCAAAGCAAGTTGGCCCAAGAGACGTTCAGGTAGCTTTCCTTTTGACTGCTCAAAGACATTTTAAAGAGGTACATGACGTAAGAATTGTAGAATGGGTAATGGCAGACGGAACTCATAAATTCCTTCTAAGATCTGAAATCCCTTTGCCTTCAGGTCCATCTTTGCAATATGAAGCGGAAATTACATTATACAATATCCATAACGAACGTTGGTATCAACGGATGAGAGCCACCGGCAGCGTTTTGGGAAAGGTACTGGAAATGGTCAATGTCTGTGCTGCTGTTACTGCCCTGGCACAAAACCAAGACAAGGAGAGAGTCAGCGAACTCTTTTTCGCTGCCATTGGCGCTTTTGCTGATTTGATAGTGGAATTTGCCAGGGATGCGGATGATCCCTTGCCCTGGAACCTGTCGCAGAAGTTTGCCCCCTTCAGGTTTCTCAACCGGTTTCCCCGAGTAGGCCCCATTGCTTGTATCATCTCGGGTGTCATCGGCTTTGTGTTAAGTATTCAGCACACCATTGACGAAATCCATCGGGGCAATTACGGTCTGGCCCTGGGGTACGGCATGATGGGGGTTTCTTCGCTGTTGTCCATTGCTGCAGGTATGATCTGGCTTAAGGCCGGGACGGTTTCCGCTGCCGGCGGATTCTTCCTGGGCAGCGCGATTTGCGGTGCTATCGGCGGGATCGTCTTACTCATCGCCGACACTGCTGTTGAAAATTGGGGGGAAACCTGTTTTCTGGGGAAAAACGCCGGGGATGATCTGGACCGACAGATCTCATCGTTGATGAGGATTCTCTGTACCTTTGGTATCGAAGGGCCAACGTATGAAGATGCGTTTGATCTGTCGGAATATGGTTCCCGTTACGTTTTGGTTATGAACCCGAACGGGCTGATAACCCCGGATTCGACGATCGAACTGTCACGGCTCTCCATCAGGGGACATCGCATCTTTCCCTCGGGTCGTTCCGAACATTTTGAGCAATCGCTTCCCAGTCATTCCTTTACCCTGGATCAGGAAGCAACCGGGCAGGATTTTACCTGGCACGTAATTAGGGACCAAAACAACCTGATTACACGGATCGGGTTACGATTTTATTTCAGGGATTTTGTGGACGATCTCTCCGGCACCATCACCTTGAGAGTTAGAAACTCCGCACTGCAGCGGAACCTGCCCGAACACATGGCACAACGCTACCGCTCCCTGGTCTATTCCAAACAGTTTTAACTTCAAATATCCAACTTCGGGTTTGCCCTGCCGAACCCACCCTACGTACCCCATTGAAACGGAAACCGTATGATGGGTAACTTGTTACCCATCATGGTAGAACTGTAACTTTCGTGATTTCGGCTAACCAGGATCGCAGCACGGAGAACCGGACTGTGTCATAACAGACGTCGGTGGGTCCGCTACGCTTGACCCACCCTACAATCTGACGAATATACCACATAAATTCAGATAATTAAGGAATAGCAGGATGGGAACTTGTTATCCCTGCTGATAAAAACCTTCGTGTCTTCGTGGTGAATGATCAAGGTTTACCGAACACTCTTCGTTTGAAGATCTTCTTTAAAAGCTGTGGAGAGTGCTTGACCTTTGGCCGGGTTTCCAGGGCATGGGCGGTGGTTCCTGTGACCACATGCAGGCTTTGACGGCCGGTTTGCGACGCATCAAAGGTTGATCCTTGGGTGATAAGCCAGTGGTCTTTGCCGAACGACCACAAGGTAGCCAGGGCTTTGCCTTGTTTCAGGTCCCACAAAATCACATTGTTGGAAGCTGCCGCCAGCACGCTTTCATCCGGACTCAAGGCGATGGCGAACAGACCCAGGGATTGGCCCTGCAGGGTTTGAAGCGGACTGGTGGCGGTGTTGTTCCAGATGCGGATGGTCCCGTCTCCTCCCCCGGAATAAAGTCGGGTGCCCTGTTGGTTAAAGACCAGGGAATTGACGGTGCCTTCATGACCGGACAGGGTTTTGATCAACAGGCCCTGGCCAAGTTCCCAGGCTTTGATGGTGTTATCCCCGCAGCCGGCAAAGAGCAGGGGTTGTTTGGGATGAAAGACCAGGGAGAAGGCATCGACCCGGTGAAGCTTCAGGGTGTGATAAAGGGACTGGTCGGAGAGTTTCCAGACGCGGATGGTCTTGTCTCCATGAGCCGAAGCCAGATAGTTCCCATCCGGACTAAAGGCCAGGGCATAGCTGAACTCCTTGAGGGAGGGATCGCTGAGTTGACCAACCGCTTGCCCTAAAGAGGGATTCCAGAGGGTGATGGCGGCATCGTGCCCTCCCACGGCCAACAGCTCCTGTTGGGGATGAAAGGCCAGGGCTTCGATGGAACGGCTGACCCCTACCTGTAAACCGCTGATAGTACGGGGAGCCTTACCGCTTCTGACGCTGGTTTTGGGAGCTGTGGATGCTGCAAGGGTGTTGGTCTCCCAGAGCCTCAACTGGCGTTTGAATCCCCCGGCGGCCAGCCAGCTACCATCGGGGCCGAAGGCCAGGGAGCGAATGGAGGCTTCGCCTTCGGCCAGGGTTTGATAGCTGGTTGCTCCCGGGCTCCAGAGCTTGACCGTGTTGTCCTTGCCTGCCATGGCCAGGTGCTTGCCATCCGGACTAAAGGCCAGGGTATAGATCATGTTGGTGGCGGCACCGATCTCCCGTTCAAGACGGCCTGTTTCATAATTCCAGAGATCGACAAACCCGCCCCCATAGCTAACCGCAATTAGTGGTTTTTGCGGATGAATAGCAAGGTGTCTGGGCGTGCCTTGCACGATTAGGTTCAGCCTGCTTTCGTCTTTCGGAATTCTAAACCGTTCGGAATGGATCTCTTTTCCATCCTGCCAGGCTGTATATTGTATGATTCCCTTGTCAAATACCATGGCACTGTAAAAGGGGTTGTTTCTCCTCTCTGCTCTTCCCAACAGCATTTCTGTCTGCCCGTTTTCCAGATTCATCTTACGGATTTTGCCTCTTGAATTTGTAATGATTGCGCTTTTTTCATCATGACTGATAACGACGCCCATGAGACTATAATGCTTATCAGGGCTTTGGTATGTCTTGAGTAATCTTCCGGTGGAGGTATTCCAAAGTTTTATTGTTGTATCATAACTTACTGATAATAAGCTGTTTTTTAAATTATGAAATCGTATAGAAGATATATCACCCTTGTGTGACTCTAGATTATGAATTTTTTCCCATCGACTTGTTCTCCATATTTCAATTTTTTTAAAACCACCACCAGCTAAATAATCACCATCTCCATTGAATTCAATTTCCCAAAATCCATGTTTTCTTTTTATTCTTTTTAAGAGTTCCCCGTTTTTCGCCTTTCTAATTTCTAATCCTCCACTAGAAACAGCAATCCACTTACCATCAGGACTATAGGTTAAATCCCACACTTGACCTATCTTTTTTCTTTTAATAGTCAGTTCCGCCTTTCCCGTTTTGATGTTCCAGATTTCGATCCGAAAATCGCAGGCACCGCGGCACTCGCTCATATCGCCGAGGCTTTTGCCGGTCGCCACATGAAGTCCGTCCGGGGAAAAAGCCACTGCTGTCATAGGGGAGGCTTCCTCTCCCATGACCCTTATTAAACGGCCGCTTTCCACTTCCCAGATCCGCAGTCTGGCATCACCGCTGACTGTGGCTAGTAGTTTTCCGTCAGGACTGAAATCCGACATATGGACAATGCCGTAAGGACCATTCTGCACTACCAGTTCCGTTTGCGAGGTGTTTTTCCCTTTAGTGAGGGATGAAAGTGTCACCACCAGTATCAACCAACAAGCAAGTGTCCTGACCATCTGTTTCATCTATCGTCTCCTCGTTTTTCTTCAGCGATTTTTTTCTGTTCCGATCGGGTTTCAACGCCCCGTGTCCCTTGATATAC
>JAKSDL010000798.1 GCA_022360105.1 Pseudomonadota bacterium | reverse complement strand
GCTGGCAGTAGCCGAGTGCTATTAAACCAAAAAAGGTTCCCTGACACAAGGGGGACCTTGCCCAGTTCTGAGTTTGTGTTGGGCAGGTTTACCTTCCGAAAACAGCCTTCCTTTTATCTAAAGTGTTTAACCGCTCAATTGCTGTTGCTCGAACGCTTTGATCCTCATCCTTTTTCGACATCTGTTCAATCAATTTCTTATCATCCACTTTGTTAAGGAAGTGGATCCGTTCACTAAGATCCGAATACAGGTGCTTGAGCACAAACAGCTCTCTGAACATCATGCTTTCTTCTATTTTTTTGGGCCAATCAGATTTCAAGACCTTGTTAAAATCTCGTAGACCACCTGTTTTGACCAAACTAAATCGGCATCAAGTTGAGAATGCGCATGTCAAAAATAACTGTTTGCAGCCGGAAAAGGAGGTCTGGGCAGCGGAATAAGTAGGTGGACCGGAAAATATTTGGTGCACTCCTCAAAGACGGGTGATTGCTGAACCACCTTTTTTTATATAAGATCTGGTTTTGCGAGCGGTCTGTTCTTAAACAGGGAAGTAAAGAAAGGGCGTTGATATGAAAATTGAAAAGTACAAACCTGTGTTTTACCCAAAGAGTTTATTGTTGGTCGGGGCTTCTTCCAATCCCTTTAAGTTCGGCGGGTTGTTTCTACAGGCACAATTGTCGTTTGGGTTTAAAGGAAAAATCTATCCTGTCAATCCAAAAGGTGGCGAGCTTTTTGGGATTGCGGCCTATAAATCAATTCAGGAAGTTACCGACCCGATTGATCTTGCTGTGATAACTGTTCCTGCAGCCCGGACCCTGCAAGCAGTTAAAGATTGTGTTGCAATAGGCGTGAAAAGTGTTCAGATCATTACAGCCGGTTTCAGGGAACATAGTGATGAAGGCAGGGAATTGGAACATCAGATCGCAAATTTGCTTGAAAAAGCAGGTATAATGCTGATTGGTCCGAATTGTTTTGGAGTGTATTCTCCACAGGTTGGCTTGACCTTGATTCCCGGAACCGAATTTCCCAAAGATCCGGGAAACGTGGGATTTTTCTCCCAAAGCGGGGGAGGTGCCTGCGATACAGTGCTTCAATCTTATGGCAGAAGTGTAAGGTTTTCCGTTGCTGTCAGTTTTGGAAATGCAGCAGGGATAGGCCCCGAAGAGATGCTGGAATATTTTGCCAAAGATCCTGCTACAGAGATTGTTGGAGCCTACATCGAGGGAATTGAAGATGGAGAAAGATTCATTTCAGCGCTGAAAACGTGTACCAGGGAAAAACCTGTGGTTATTTTGAAAGCAGGCTTAACGGAACAGGGTCAGAGAGGAACGATAGGCCACACCGGCTCTTTGGCCGGATCAGGAGAAGTGTGGAAATCTGTTATACGCTCCTGCGGTGCCATTGCGGCACATGATCTGCGGGATTTGAGTGACTGCTTGATGGCACTACAGTGTTTGAAGAATTTCAAAGGCAAAGCAGCAGGAATTCTGACCGGTGGAGGTGCACGGGTGGTGGAGACTCTCGATGCCGCGGACAGGTTTGGTTTTGAAGTGCCTGAGTTGGATGAACACACAAGGGAAGCGATCCAGACAGTTTTGCCGGAAACAGGGGCTGGTGCAGGAAATCCTGTGGATCTGGCCAATCCCTTTATTTTCCCTGAAATAATCAATCCGGCTGTTTCGGCCTTGGCAGATTTCGGAAAAATCGATTTCCTGGTCCTTCAGCAGATTTTATTTTATTCACTTAGCTTTAATGCTGCAGGGAGCGATTCCGAATCTGATCTCTCTGAAAGCCTTAAAGATCAGCATTGCATGATTGCGGAGAATGCCCTTCGGATTTTAAAGAAAACCAACAAACCTCTGGCAATTGTACTGGCTGATATTGCTTCGGACCCTGGCCATATTGCCATTGAAAAAGGTAGGTTATTAGCTCGAAAGTATTATACATCAAAAGGTATCCCCTGCTTTGACAATACAGAAAGAGCATTCTCGGTACTAAATAGAATTCAGAATCGCTCGAATTGAATTTAGAAAGGACATAGCCAATGGAAGAACCCATTAAAAAGCAATATATTTTTGATGATGAAAATAGGAAAGTTGCGGTTCAGTTGGATATCGAAACATTTGAAAAAATTGAAACCATATTGGAGGATTACTCCTTCGCACAGCTGATGTTGAAAAATGTCTCGGATGACAGTCTGGATCTCATTGAAGCCGAAGCATTTTATAAAACCCTTGAAAAAGAGCAATGACAATCAAATTTAAAAAGAAATTCCTATTTGAATTGGCAAAGGTGCCACAGAATTTTAGAAAAGAGATCGAGGAGTTTGTATTTGAGCAGTTTCCTGCAAATCCTTCTCCCTCTCGCTGGCAAAATATCATTCCTTTAAAACAGGATGCCACTCTTTATAAAATCTTATTCAACGAATTTCGAATTGGTCTGAGAAGAACTGATCGAAATTTAGTATTCGAACGAATCAGACATCGAAATGATATCTATAGGATACAATCGTAGAGCAAGCGTCTACCTACGATTAAAGCACTTCTAGTCTTGTAAAGTCAGTAAGGTATCCAAAAGAAGGAAGTTCCGAAATTCGTCGATTTTTAAAAAGATCTTGTGTTGTGAGTCCTTTAGGCATATAATCGTCAGTAACATCTATCAAACCATAAGTGTTTATGACAATTTAGCCGTGAAAAGACGGACAATGGAAAACAATACAGATACGAATAACGAATCAGAAAAAAAAAGTAGGGAGCGCAGGAAACATAAGCGTTGGATACTAAGTTCCTATTTTGATACCTATGAGACCAAAATGAACTCGTCTCTGGGCTATCTGGCAGATATTTCTTTTGGCGGTATGATGCTGATTAGCAAATACCCGGTGCAAACCAATATAGTGTTACCACTTAGAATTGAACTAAATAAAGAGGTTGATAAAAATGCCAAAATGCAGGTCATAACCAGGACAGTGCGTTGTGATGAAGACAAAGATTACAAGTATTTCAATATCGGCCTGAAACTGATCGATCTGTCATCTTCCAATCTTGCTATTATCAAGCGACTTATCGAAAAGTACGCTATCTAGCTCACATCTTTTTCATTATTTCGCGAATCGTTCCTTTAATTTCTCATTCACCAGTGGTGGTACCATGCTTTTCACATCGCCGCCAAACGTGGCAGCTTCCTTGACAATGGAAGAACTGGTGAATATCCATTGTAGACCGGACATGAGAAAAACTGTTTGGACATTTCTGTTCAACCGCCGATTCATTAGTGCCATCTGAAATTCGTATTCAAAATCGGAAGTCGCTCTTAGCCCCCTTAAAATTGCCGTAGCCCCTTTCTGCTCTGCATAATCAACCAGCAACCCGCTGTGGGCATCCACTTCAACGTTTTCGTGTTCCTTGAAGATCTCTTCCAGCATTGCCACCCTCTCATCCACCGTAAACAAGGCACTCCTTTTGGCAGGATTGTGAAGAATTGCCACAATTAAACGGTCAAATAATCTTAAACCACGTTTAATCATGTCCATATGTCCATTGGTAACGGGATCGAAAGAACCGGGATAGATTGCAATGCCTTTAGTCATGTATCAGCTGTTGTTTTTGGTTTTTAGAACACAGATCCAAAGATGGATAGTGACGGAAACATTCAGGTCGTGTGACTTATCGTTCTACCTTATGCTGATTTTGAAATCAATCGCCAACCGCTTTATTTTAGAGATTTCCAGCAATATCTAGTGATATTGCCCCTGTTTATCGAGCTGAAAAAAAGATGAAAATATAAAGAACTGTCCCGAAATCTACAACATATTCTGATGATAGGCAGGTGGCGATTTGACAATGACATTTTTTTTCGAAGTCGTTAATTTAAAGAGAAACAGATTGCCACTCACCATGTAAAAGACCATACAGATGAAATCTATAATTATATTTCAAATCATTATCCTTTTAAATACTTTTGTATACGCTGCTGCCTGGGATGAGGGGAAGGAATGGCTGGAAGTATCCAAAGAATACAAAGATGAAATTCTGGAACAGCTTGAAAATAGCAAACAATTTACAGAAAACCAGCTGGAGGTCATCGATGATTGTTTGAATGAATCAAATGTTAAAGAAGTGCTCAATTGCTTCTCGGGAGGCGGTGTTGAGGGAGCTGCCGGTGCGCTGACAATTATCAGAGATGAATTGGAACAAATCAGGGAGCGAATCTGTGGCAAAGGATCATGGAGAAACAAGGATAAATGCCAAAAATTTGGCGAAAGCCTGGATAAGCTCAGAACAGACCTGCAAAAGACCTGGGGGGAGCTACTGCAAAAAGGCAAAGATTATTTGGAACAATCCAATAACTTGCTGTTTATGAAGAGAAAAATCTGTAGAAAGATCAACCAGGATGGATGCTATCGCTGGTTAAATGAACGAATCGACTTAAAATGCAACCCCAAGAAAACCGGTAATGACCCGGCGATCATTGAAAAATGCCGGCTTGATGTCACCCAAGAGGTATGGAATCGCGTCAACAGCCAATAGTAAAATGCAATAACTTCGGAGGTCCATTCACCTCTTTGCCGGCCTTTCTTATTCCTTTTTCAGAGTTAACCATAATTCATCGACTTGTCGCCTGGTATCAGCAAACGATTTGTCATTATGGATCACATAGTCCGCAAGTTTGACCTTCTCATCAATGGATATTTGGGATTGTAGTATTTTTTTTGCCTGTTCTTCGGTAATTCCATCCCTCTCCATCAATCTTCGGATTTGAGTTGCAGGAGGTGTATAAACCACCAGCAATTTGTGAAAAAGGGTTTGCATCTTTACTTCGATCAACAATGGAACCACAACTTGCACAATGACCTTTGGGTCTTTCTGAATGAGGTTTTCCAATTTTTGAAGATACAATTCCTGGATTCTCGGGTGGGTGAATGATTCCAGCTTTTTTCGCTTTTCAGCATCATTGAAGACGATATCGGATAACCTCTTCCTGTTTAATGTCCGGTTGTCTTCTAAAACCTTATCTCCAAAATATGCCGCTATGTCACTCCAGGCCGGTTTATCCGGTTCAACCACTTCCCTGGCCAGCACATCAAAATCAATTATCGGTGCCCCCAGCTTAGCCAGCATATTCGCAACGGTGCTTTTACCTGTAGCTATACTGCCGGTTACTCCCAGCAAAAGATGTTTTGAATTTTTATTGTCTTGGTGCTGCATGATGGATAAATTCCAGAAAATTGAGAATTAGCCGGTTGACCCTGTATATTTAGTTCTAATGCTAACCCTGTACTTTTTCAAGAGTTTATCCGGGTGATAGGATTTTTTGGTCTTGCGGAAATTTGGTTTTCCCAGGTCTTGCTCGAAATTGATCCAGTGGTATCTTTCAGAATGTTTATGTGCGAAATTGTGAAACATGTATTGAAAGATGCCTTTAATACTGCGTAAACCTTTAGCAAAATGAATCACGCACATTCCCGGAACAACTTCTTTTGTGATCAAAAAACCCAAGGGTTTTTGATTGTTATAATAGACAATTCCTGAAAGGCATAACTTGTCCAGGTTGCTTAACGCTTCCCGGCAAGGATCATAATCGGTATCGGCTTTTTCCTTTCCAACATCTCCAAGCCATTGATCAAGCACTGAAACAGCATCTTGTATGGTATCAAAGTTAAGCGGACGTATCGACGGATCGTACAACGTGAGGAATTGAGTCAGCAGGTTTTTTTTGGGGGCCAGTTTTCTTCCGGAGTAATCTAAAAATCTTGTTGTGGAGTAGACATAATCGGAATCATCCCGGTTGATGCTGAATGTATAATAGTCGGGATCAAAAAAGTTTAAATCTTCCTTACTGATTGGATAATAGCAATCATACCCTGTTAGCGATTCTTTTAAATAGCCGGGATTGACGTTTTTCAAGCCAAAGACAGGCAGAAGTGTCAAGCTGCCATCATAGGTCAAACCGCTGATAAAAGGGAATTGGCTATCTATCAATCGATACTGATGAACGTGTCTGAACAGGAAAAGGTTGGAAAAACAGTATTCGGAAAGGCCATGCCCTAATGGGATCAGCCTTTCCTGAATAGTGGCTTGGTGATGTAAACCAAGCGGTTCTCCTGAAAGGGATTTTCTGGATGTCGGCAAATCTGTCCTAAAAATGCTGTTACAAAATCAGCTTGGAGATGATCTCTTTCATAATCTCTT
>JAKSDL010000687.1 GCA_022360105.1 Pseudomonadota bacterium | reverse complement strand
TTGTACGATGACAGGACTGGTATTGATCCTGACAGGTGCCTGGTCAAGCGGCCAGACCGGTGCGGAATTGACGGCAACTGCATTTCAAAAGGGAGTAGTTGGCGGTAATTATATCGTTACTATCGGAATTATCCTCTTTGCCTATTCAACGGTTCTGGGATGGTGCTACTACGGTGAGAAGTCCGTTGAATACCTTGCAGGTGTAAAGGCAGTTCTGCCTTACCGGGTAGTATTTATTCTGTTCATCGGTGTAGGAGCCATCTCCAAGCTGAGCATCGTCTGGAACATCTCCGATACCTTAAACGGTTTGATGGCTGTGCCGAACCTGATTGCACTGGTTCTGCTGACACCTGTGGTTGTCTCAGAAACCAAAGCATATTTTGCAAAGCAAATGCAATAGCAATTCTGTCTTAGTTAAGCTGAATATCCTGGATAACACTTGGTATGTATTTCAGTTTTAAATTCAGGGTGTTCAGCGCTCATACTACCTATCAAATTCCGATCAAATCTTCTTTTTAGCTTCTCTCTAAATGCCGTTAAGTCAAAAGAAGATTTGACCTTTGCCAGCCCTACCCCTGAAACCAAATGCCGGGACCTTATAGATCATCCAATGGACTCTTAGCCCCGCGTCCACCGTTTTTATATCTTGAGTGTAAATCACTGTCTTACTAACTTCTTTTTGCCCTGGCAGATCCTGAATTAAAAAAACGCTGTTGCCAAAAAAGAATATATGATCACCTTGTTCAATGGATTATTTGTCAAAAATGATCGTTAAAAAGCCGCTTAAGCGGCACTGTACAGGATTGATTACTGAATATTACCTGGATACGGTTCTATTCGGACAATTAATCGATACAAATACTCCATTTAGTATTTATTACAGAAAGTATTCTTGATGTAACTGGCTGAAAGTTATATTAGAATGATTTAGCCGAAAATTCAGGCTTCAACCGCCTCTCGACCAAGAATTGGCAGGTTTAATAAATTCCAGCGGTTTCACTCAAGAAAGAAAATCGATGATTGTTAGAAAAATAATAATAGGGCTGCTTTTTCTATTTGGGTGTACCTGTTTCACAGCAGACGCACAAAATAGACTGAGAACGTCAACGCGATTGCTTCCTCTGGGTAAGTCATTTTTGATACCTATCGGTCGATCTTTTAGTAGCCAAGATAGGATTGAGATACGAATCAACGGCGTGATCGTACATTATAAAAAAACATATGATGGATACGGGGGATATTGGGCTAAGATATCGAGTGATGAACTCGGAGACAGTTCGATATTGAAAACGCGATATATTCGTCACCGTGATACACTGTCAACTTACCAGGGTAAAACTGAATCGATCGCTTCCTGGGTCACGCCTTCCTATTTTATTGACTCCGAGACTAGAGCTATTCAGGAAAGAGCCCACCAAATATATGATGATACGCAATCAATCAAAGAAAATGTTAAAGCTATCAGCGATTTTGTTACAGGATATCTCGAATTTAAAAAAGGATTTCATCGAGCACCCCACTCACTTAAAGCGTCACAGACACTTTTACAACGTGAAGGAGTGTGTATCAATTTTTCCAGACTGTTTATCGCGCTATGTCGCGCGAGTGGAATCGCCGCCCGTTCAATATCAGGCGTTGTGTTAAGTCGGGAGTATCCTGACCAGTATGATTCTCATCACGAATGGGCGGAATATATGGATGAAGATGGAGTTTGGCGCCCAATGGATTTAACATATACGCGAACAATAAGTCTTTCAGATATCCGATATACAGATCTGGTGTTCGCGGCCGAAGATCACGCGTATTTCGCGAGTGTTACTAATAAAAACCTGGCATCGGGACAGCCGATGTCGTTAGAGAATAATGATATTGTTCTTTTTCATTATCATCCCATCTTTCCAGGTGCTAATAAATATGGATTCAAGTTGATCGAGGATAATCGCCCGGAATTCTTTGTTATTGAAAAGACAATTAATATTGTAAAAAAAGGAAATCAAATCCTTATCCGGCAAAATTCAGAATCAACGATCGCGCCATATAAAATACCTGAGAATTTAGATGAGCTTATTGAATTAAACACCCCAATTAAAATAATTTCAGAACCGGAATACAGCTCCAATAAAATGGCTCAAATTCCAACATGGCTTGAAAAATATGATGGCAAAATATTTATTTATAAGCGTAAAATGTTCAGGACAGAAAAAACAAAGTTTGAAGTCAATTATGAGAAGAATGAAGTATTTCAAACTGAGTATGATGGCAATAATAATCCAACTCGATATAAACTAGGTTTAACGGACCCGCATTTCACGGAAAAAACCAAACGTGGCACGCATAGGGCCACAAAAGCAACTTTTAGAAGGAATATAATTATTGTTGATCTCGCGGCACCTGAGTTGGGATGGCGGGCGAAGAGCACATATCAGTTTTCAGGCGAGACGGTTGAATTAAGGGTAATAGACCTAAATGGTAACGAATATTATACTCAGGGATATGTCGTTGAATAACTGAATTAGGCACCAAAGGGTCGGCCCGACCCTATTATTAGTTTTTCAAAAGGAAATGGCATGCACTCAAATAATGAATACTTACAATTTGCACATCATACGTTACGAATATCTGACCCGAAAACGAGTTTATCTTTTTATCAAAACAAACTCGGCATGACTTTGCTCGCCCAACGTGCCCAAGAGGATAAAACGCATTACTTCTTAGGCTATATTGAACCGGGCAATGAGGTTGCACAGGAATCAAATGACCTACTTCCGAGGCGACCACTTTGTCTTTTGGAGCTTATTTATGATCCCGCAAATTTGGATTTAGAGATCAGAAAGCA
>JAKSDL010000546.1 GCA_022360105.1 Pseudomonadota bacterium | reverse complement strand
ATGAGCCAACGAGTTATTTTCAGTGGCAAGGTTAAGTTAAGAACGGAGCCGCAGCGAAAGCGAGTCTGAATAGGGCGAATAAGTCGCTGGGAATAGACCCGAAACCGGGTGATCTATCCCTGTCCAGGTTGAAGCTTGGGTAAGACCAAGTGGAGGACCGAACCATTGTACCTTACAACGTGCTTGGATGAGGTGGGGATAGGAGTGAAAGGCTAATCAAACTCGGAGATATCTGGTTCTCCCCGAAATATATTTAGGTATAGCGTTGAGTATTGCTGCCGGAGGTAGAGCACTGAATGGACTAGGGGGCCCACCAGCTTACCAAACCCAATTAGACTCCGAATGCCGATAAGCGCTGAGCGTGGCAGTCAGACTGCGGGAGATAAGTTTCGTAGTCGAGAGGGAAACAACCCAGACCATCAGCTAAGGTCCCTAAGTTAATACTAAGTGGTAAAGGATGTGGGAATGCTTATACAGCCAGGAGGTTAGCTTAGAAGCAGCTATCCTTTAAAGAAAGCGTAATAGCTCACTGGTCTAGCGCGCCTGCGCCGAAAATGTAACGGGGCTTAAGTATTTCACCGAAGCTATGGATCCTATTTTATAGGGTGGTAGGGGAGCGTTCTATACTGGTTGAAGCTTAATCGAAAGGGTAAGTGGACGGTATAGAAGTGATTATGTTGGCATGAGTAGCGAAAAAACGGGCGAGAAACCCGTTCGCCGAAAACCTAAGGTTTCCGTGGCCATGTTATTCAGCCACGGGTTAGTCGGCTCCTAAGGCGAGGCCGAAGGGCGTAGTCGAAGGGAAACTGGTTAATATTCCAGTACTTGAGTGTACTGCGATGGGGTGACGCAGAAAGATAGGTCAGCCTGCTGGTGGATTAGCAGGTTTAAGGATGTAGGCTTGTGGAGCAGGAAAATCCGTTCCACTTTAAGGTTGAGATCCGACGACGAAAGCCGCAAGGCTGTAAAGTGACTGATTCTCGGCTGCCAAGAAAACCCTCTAAGCATAGGTGCATTCGAACCGTACCGTAAACCGACACAGGTAGGTGAGAAGAGAATTCTAAGGCGCTTGAGAGAAACCACGTTAAGGAACTCTGCAAATTGAGTCCGTAACTTCGGGATAAGGACTGCCATCGTGGTAAGGGAACTTGCTTCCTAAGCTAACGGTGGTCACAGAAAAGAGGCCCAGGCGACTGTTTACCAAAAACACAGCACTATGCAAACACGTAAGTGGAAGTATATGGTGTGACTCCTGCCCGGTGCCGGAAGGTTAAGAGGAGGGGTTAGACTTTTAGTCGAAGCTCTGAATTGAAGCCCCGGTAAACGGCGGCCGTAACTATAACGGTCCTAAGGT
>JAKSDL010000651.1 GCA_022360105.1 Pseudomonadota bacterium | reverse complement strand
AATAGGCGATACCTTTATAAATATACAGGTGAAGGCATTCAAAGCGAAATGACCTCTTATACGTATCGATTTGAAGTGGGATCTGATGACAAAACCCTTTCAAACGAAGAGCTGGAGAGTGTGCACAATAGTTTGATCGACTTTTTCAAGCAGGAAGGCATACAGGTAAGATGAGCTGTGAAGGCACAGATGGTAGTATATGAGGAACTTCGTAAGTGGGCGTAGCCGGCAAGTCGGCAAATAGAACTACGTCCACTGTTTCATATGGTTAGGGCCTCTCTGCCTTGTCTACGCCGGATTTGGTATAATCCTCAAACGGACTTGGACTGGTCTCCGCATAATCTTCTTTGACAGGCCGGTAGTAAAACTTAAAATCTTCAGAAACATCAGTTTCCGGTTCCGCACCATTTGCCCGTGCATAAGCTTCTGCGCCACAGTTTGATTTTTCTTTTGTAGAGCATGCAACCAAGGTGAATCCATAAATTTGCTCACTTTTCAAAATAACGCAGCGTTTCAGGAGCTATGTGTAAGATTTTGTTGCTACGAACGATTTGTCGGAATTTGGGTAGTTGACCTGATCGAAGGTCAAGTGGTGATTCACTGCAAATCCCTGTTATGAGCTGAATGTCATTACCAACTCCGGGTGACCAGTATGCTCATCAATTTGTTCGTGCTCTATTTTAAACCCACATTTTTTGTAGAAATCAATGCTTTTGCGATTTTCTTTGTAAACGGTGAGATTCAAATGGTCACGAATATCTTTAGCTTTGCCCATAAGTTCCTTGCCAATGCCTGTTCCCTGAGAACTTGGAGAAACAAAAATAGCTGCTAGAGTATCGTTGTACAAGGAGATAAAACCCTTGATGATCCCCTCTTTTTCATAAATGTAGTTTTCTGCCGAAGGAATATAGACCTCCTTCATATCCTTTGCTTTTGATTCCCAAAAGTCACTAACCACAAAATCATGGGCTTCAATTGATGCTTCAAGCCAAATGTCAATAACCCGGTCAATATCTGTTTTAGTAAATTGTCGTATCATTCGTTTTTTCTCTTAGACAGGACTTCAAGCAGTTGGATAACTTCATCGCGGTTTTTAAGACTACCACAAGCCAGTTCCCCTGTTTTCTCATCGAGTAAAGTCTTCTATTTCCTCAAAAACTTCAGCAGAAATGCGTTTACCCAGCTTTCTCATGGCTTCCATTTCTTTTGGGTTTTCGTTCCCCCAAAAGCTCTTCCAGGATTCTAAGGAGTCCCACTTTGCAATGGTAAGTACCTCGGTTTCATTTTCGAATGATTTGAGCATAAAGCTTCCTTGTGCGCCATCAACAGAGACATGAATTCGATTTGTGGTATTACTCCATATTTTTTTAAATTCGTTAAAATTCTCCGGTTTTACTTGCCAGCGATATATCACTCTAACCATAAGGACCTCCATGTTTCATATAATCTTCTCACTTTTGTTTTTTCCTGGTTTTTAATGCCTGGTTTCAGTGGCCGCCTGCTGGGATTTTGTGTTACCGGTTTACTTGCCAGGATCTTGTTCAATTTGACTCCATCAAGAGCTAGATGGCGGTCAACTGAATGCCTTTGTTAACTGGTATGTTTTGCAAGCACGGAAGAAATAAATGACGACCACACATCGTCTGGCTCCCATATTGAATGCATTGGATCAAAAGCCTCTTCTTTTGATTTCTTTTGTTTAATTAAGTAGTACAAACCTAAAAATGCGGTAACTCGCATATTGGCTGCACAATGTATATGAACCTTTTTGTTTTCAAGAGATTTCATAGCATTAAAGAATGAATCAAGGTCTTTTTCTGTAGGAGCATCAAACTGCACTGGTATATGTATGTATGTCATTCCAAGGGATTCGACTAATCCAGTTTCATCATACAAGGAATAACGAGGATCATTGTGAAGTGCTAAGTTGATGATTACATCGTATCCCTTTTCTGCAAGTGCTGACAGCTGTGCTTCACTTGGCTGACCAGAAGTTGAAAGAGATGATTCTACTTGAAGAAAATTGTATATACTCTCAATTTCAATCATTTGGTAATCCTAGTTAACGCCGGGTTTCAGTGGCCGCCTCTCCGATGGTTAGTCAATGATGATTTTGCAAAAATCACCTAATTTGAGATTTGCAGGGGCGTTATGCGGTCTGGTGTAAATACTTGCTAGAAATCTCAATAAGTACAATCTTAGTTTTCCTTAATAATGAGGTTAAAAGAAGGTAGGGTACCAATTAAAGAACTGGTTTAAAAATTGAACCCAAGATACAAGACACCCAATATTTTTTCTGATTTCTCGTGCTGTGAGTTTTGAAGAATTTCTTCCGCATCCTCACGTTCTTCGTTTGATGACATCGATGTATAATCAGTGATTTTAACATCCGGTTTATCGATGACAAATTTAAAAATCGAAAATCCACCTGAAAAACCTGCATCGGCAACCCAATCCCATCCAAAACCATATGTGTAAGCGCTTTCAGGCCAATCTATAATTGCTTTAAAATCGGATGAAGAAAAATCTGAATCACTCAATGTACCACTGCCATATATTCGTTCCTTCCAGTCTACTAAAGCATATCCAGCATGAAAATAAAAACTTGATTTAGACCATGGTGAAATCCGAAGTTTATTTTGCCATAAAGTGAATTCTGTTTCCCCTTTTATTTCACCACCATTGCTCTCGTTTTTACTATTAACGTCAAAATGTTCAATTGCACAATAAAACATAGCACTTATATTATAACCTACACTCATACCATAGCCCGAATATCCGAACCCAATCTGCAATTGTAATGGACGGCTATTTCTTGTCTTACCGTCCCCTAATACACCCTGGGTAATGGACATAGCCAGAATGAAAAAAATGAACAAGCAGCGCAAAGGAAGTGTAACATGAGATTTCATATTATTTGTTCCATCGATTTTGTAAGGCATTTTTGGCTAGCGATAAAATAATGAATGTGCTCGAAATAGCTTAAAATAGGCTTCTTTTTTCTAAAGCGGGCATAAGGGGCCGCCTCCAAGGGCTTAGTGTTAAGATTGAATTTGCCAAGGCTATGTTATATTTGACTTCATCGACGGCAGTATAGCGGTCCCTCCTCATGCCATTGTTATATGATATTTAACCTTTGGCCTTATATTCAATGACGTTGTCTGACTTGCTGTTTTTTCTTTCCTTTGTTTCGGTCTTGATAAGCAGAGAAGGAGGAACATTCCATTTCTCCCCTTCTTCTGTGATAACTGTTACAGTTTTTTTGTTATACTTTTTAATTATTCCAAAGATTTCAACATTGTAGCTGGGGGAAAATGATACCTTTTCACCAATGCTGAATTCCATCATGTTTGTATGAACTCTCATAGATTGTAAGAACTTGATCCTTTCGACAATTCTATGGTTGAGCTCGATGAGTTCCTGTTCTGTTAAATTATCTATATTGATCTTCATATTCATGAGTTTCTTTTGAGCACATAACGCCGGGTTTCAGTGGCCGCGTGCAACGGTTTTAAGTTCACGAAGGATTTGCCAGAAATTTGAATATTTGACCCCATCGAAAGCGGCATGGCGGTCCACTGCAAATCCTTGTTATGCAAATTTTATTGTAACATCTACCTCGGTATTTAAAGCCCTCTTCACTGGGCAAAATTCGAGCATTTTGAATGCTTTCTGTTTAAAAGACTCTTCTAGTACATCTGGATAAGATAGAGTAAGGGCTAAAGATTTAATTCTATGTGGATGTTTTGCAAGCTCTTTAATTACAGTGAGTTTTATTTTGTTTGAATCATAACCATTTCTTTCAAATACTGGTTCCAAAATCGAAAGAATACATGACCCAAGAGATGCAGCAAGTAAGTCGGTAGGTGAAAATGTCCTGCCTTGCCCACCCCATTCAAAAGGACCATCTGTTTGGATTGAGGTATTTGAATGTTGATGCACTATTTTACATTGTTCCTTTTCAAATAAACTAACTTCAATTTTTGACATTGCTTCCTTTGTTTTAGTTTACTTTGATGCAGCCAAATTAAGAATCATTTTGAAATTGGCTGTTTGACTTGCATAACGCCGGGTTTCAGTGGCCGCCTTGCAAGTTTTTTGTGTTTATGAAGGATTTACCAGGAATTTGGATATGTGACCTCATCGAATGCCAGCTGGCGGTCCACTACAAATCCTTGTTAGATGCCACTTAGCAAGATTTTGATGACTTACATACTAAGGAATTATTTACTCTAGGAAATATTATATAGTCTTGAATTCGCCAAAAGCCTTCTTGTTTCACGAGTTTTACTGTTGAATTACTTAGTTTTTCGAGTTCAGCAATAGGTAAATTGATAGGATGCGCTCTTACTATTTCATATTTTACAATTGCTGTGGCTGAATTTCCTGATATCGAAATTGAGATTATATTGAATGACTCAATTCCAATAATAGTATCCCATCCAGGCTCATCTTCATATGCGATTAATGGCTTTATCGACTCATATGAATAACTTGAAAGCCTTGCACCACTGGAATCAAGCGAACAATAGTTTTCAACAACAGATCTGACTTTTTCTTTTTCAACTTCGTTATTTTGGGTGCATGAAGTCAATGAAAAAAGCAATATAAAGATGCATAAAATATTTGTTTTCATAGGCTTTTTTTGAAGCATCTAACGCCTGCATCATTTGCGGCTGCACTGATAGTGAATTAATGATGATTTTAAACATGAACATTGTACTGCCGCTAACCGAGGGCGATTGCCGTCAACTGAATGCATTGGTTAGCTGTTAGTCAAAGAACCACGAAAACATAACCCTACCAACCGAACAAGGCAGCCAATAATTTAACTGTTTTAGTTCCGTAGAGCGCAATTTTACTTTACTCTCTTTGGTGATTTCTTGCTTTAATATGGATTCAGAGAGCACAACAGCATCTGGATACAGCTCTTTTATAGCGAACTCTAGCTCACCTTTGGTTAAATACACTTGTTTCTCATCTGTTATATGGCCAAAGCAAAATACAGACGTAAAGCAGTTCATATAGATATGAAATTTACCTTCCCCATCCTCTGCCAGAGCTGAATAATAATTCTTCGGATAGTCGTACCCGTTCACATTCTGGATATTAACAATCCCCATACCCTGAAGTGAAAAGCAGAGAGATTGAAAAACCTCTACCCCAACCTCTACTGCATCGTATCCTGTAAATTTTTCTGGTAGTTGGTACATAGCATTTTGTAACTAACGCCGGATTTCAGTGGCCGCCCTGCAAGGTTTTTGAGTTCACGAAGGATTTGCCAGGAATTTGGATATGTGACCTCATCGAAGGCGGCATGGCGGTTCACTGCAAACCCTTGTTATACACTGGTCTAATCGATTGCTATGCTTCCACTTTCGGTAATTGTTATCAGTACTTTTTTCTTAATTCCGGAAGTAAAACCACTTTGCAAAATTATATATAGCGTTTTTCCCCCAAGAATTTCATATCCAGTTTCATATGATATTTGGATTCCATTAAAGGCTAATTCGGCTAATTTGTTTAGATCAGAGTTGGAAAGCTTGTATTCTTTGCCAAATGCTTTAACGACGAATGATGTATATCTTTTATTTTTACCTTTTGATGCAAATATTGAAACACTTCCTGATTCCCCGATTCCATTTGAATGAAGTGAGATTTTTGAAAGTTCTAGAACACCTTCTACAGAGGCATGGCAAGTATTTGAAATAAGAACTAATGAAAACAAAATAACCAGGATCTTCATGACAGATCTCATTTGAATTAACGTGTATAACGCCGGGTTTCAGTGGCCGCCCTGCAAGGTTTTTGTGTTCACGAAGGACTTACCAGGAATTTTGATGTTTGACCCCATTGAAGGCGGCATGACTGTCCACTGCAAACCCTTGTTAGGAGCTATTTTTGACCAATTGATCTTATTGTTTTTACCCATTGTTTCGGTTTTGCAATTAGAAGACACCCAAGTAAGAATTTTACTATGATTACTGCCATTTGGATTTTATACAACAATAGTTTTGGATCTTCATCTCTTTGCAATTTGATGAGGGCAAACTGATGGGGAAAATCTAGTGAAGATTTGATGACAAAATAAAGCCCCATGCAAATTAGTATTATTTGCATTAGTTCATTTGCACTACTGCTCATTTCTGGTACTGCGTCCTGTGCTGAAATAGGTTTAGTGATCGAATTTGCTAATTTCCACAGTAACCAGATGCAGATTAGACTTATTACTGCAGATAAAGCTACGAAGAAACCAGCCATGACATAAGATGGTTTATCTCCGGAACCAAAAGCTTCAACCTGTGAAATAACGTTAAGCAAGCTAGGGAAACTTACTATGACAATAGATAACCAATAAATTGCAAAACATTTAAAAGCAATTGCAGTAATTTCATTTTTAGTCATTTTGTCCTCTAGTTTTGCTCCTAACGCCGGGTTTCAGTGGCCGCCCTGCAAGGTTT
>JAKSDL010000861.1 GCA_022360105.1 Pseudomonadota bacterium | reverse complement strand
TTATTTGGTCTGTTGAATATTCCTGAAAAGCAATCCCGGCGTTACCTTTTACTTGGAAACGTTAACCTGGCGTTACTTAATGCAGAACGAATAAATCTCTAAATCTTTATCCAACCTTAGCCAGATGCCGGAATTCAACTTGAGGATTCACCTGCTGTCAGCTTTCGGCTTAAAACGCTGGGGATGTATTAAACGAATATCCCGGGTCTTTCAGGATGAAGATGGCGTGGTAACGGGAATTGTCGAAACCAATCTTGCTGAAGAGACTACCCACATCCGGAAAGACAGCGGTCAGTGCCCGCACGTCTGCCCAACCGAAGCCATCAGCCTTAAAAAACTGAGCTGATCACCTGCCCCAAAGCAAATTAAATGCTTACCCTGCCACTGTTGTCCCTGGTGGATCTTCATTTCATGATTCACCTATACGTTAGCGACCTGTCTTTCAATGTGTTATTATGACCTGGTAATGCTGTACAAACCAAGCCACGAAGAGTAGTTTGTAACACTTGGTATATACTATTCTGACTGGAAATTTCTTGTGAACACAGCACAATGGTAGAGCTTTTCTTAAATGTTATCGCACCGGTGTTTGTCATCGCTGGTTTGGGCTGGGGCTGGAATCGTCTGAATATCCACTACGATGCCAAGACGATCACCCTGCTTGTCATGAATATTGGTGTTCCCAGCCTGGTGTTCTCCACCATCAGTTCATTGTCGGTATCAAAAGAAGTGCTCGGGCAAGTCGGATTAGCGGCAGTCGCAGCCCTGACCACCATGGCCGTTATAGCCTTTGTTGTTCTGAAAGTTACTCGTAGGCCAGTGCAGAGTTTTTTGCCTCCGCTGATGTTTGGCAATGTTGGTAATATAGGATTGCCGGTTTGTTTTTTTGCTTTCGGCGAAGCAGGTCTTACCTATGCTACCATCGTTTTTGCAGTGTATGCCCTGAGCATGATGACCATTGGTCCCTGGATATACTCCGGAATCAAAAACCCTGCCCACCTGGCAAGGTCTCCCATT
>JAKSDL010000189.1 GCA_022360105.1 Pseudomonadota bacterium | reverse complement strand
GCTTCTTGCAGTCAGTCCGGTTGATGGGCAACAAGTTGCCCATCCTGCATCTTCTACTTAATTTATACCTACAAAGCGATTTAACGTTTTTTGTTCACAGTCCCGATTCTCTTAACTATATGTATTGACGTAGGGCCGCCCTACAGTCTGCAGACTGCTTCAATCAAGGTTCTTTTGTTTGAATTTCAAATTATTTGATAACAACAACTAAGTAAAAAAACTATGTTGTAAATCAAGTATCTTGAAACTCAAACTATAAATATAAATTGAATCAAACGCTTGTGTATGCTACTCACTAATCGATAAGGCCGTAAAAAAATGAACCTTTCAGGGCTGTTACAATGAACATTAAAGAACTGACCGAAATTATCGTTGAATTTTTTGAAAAGCTTTCGTCATGGGAAGACTCTGTGGTCAAGAACAGCGGATTAACCACAACCCAGAACCACACCATTGAGATTGTCGGTCATGCAGGTGCTATCCAGATGAAGGACCTGGCAGCCAAGGTGGGGATTACCACGGGAACATTGACAGTGGGAATCGATAAGCTGGAAAAAATGGAACTTTTGAAAAGGGTGCCCCATGAAAAAGACCGACGATCTTTTCTCATTGAGCTGACAGATGAAGGCAAGGCTATCTACAAGCAGCATCACGAACACCATTTGAAATTGACCCAATCCATCGTCGCCGACCTCTCCGAAGAAGAACAAACCGTCTTTTTTTCTGCCCTAAAAAAAGCCCTGGAAAAAATGTAAGGGAAACCAAGAGACCGGTTTGCCCTGAATTTGCCCAAATCAGCGTGTTTAGTGTTTTGGAGTTTCCTTGAAGAGACATCATCAAAAAAAAGTATTGTGAAACAATGTTGACGGGAAGGATGCAATTGCTCTTCAGGTAATTCCTGTTCGACTGCGGTCAAGCATCAATATGATAGCAAGACCGAATCGCTGAATAATCTGTAGTTTATCTTTGAGTCGCCGGTTGAATCTGTTCAGAGGCATGAGGCGGCTTTCTATCCCAAGATTTAAAAAGTCCTGTCAATAAAGCCAGCAGTACCACAACGCCATAGAAAACACCCATCATCTGTATACCGGTGAAACCCACGGCGCTGCCGATGGAGTAAATAAGAGAGGCAACAATAAACCCAAGGGTCGTGGGGAAGAGGATGGAGAATAACATCCACTTATAAGATCCTGTCTGAACCTTAATCATGATAGTGGTGGCCAGGCAGGGAGGATAGAGTGCAAAAAATACCATGATGGCCAGTGCGTGAAGAGGACCGAATCCACCTTCGCTGGCCTCGGCTCCCATTCTTTCTTCCAGGCTTTTGCTTTCATCCGCGCCTTGCTGATAAAGCACTCCGATGGTGGCTACACTGGATTCCCTGGCAGCAAAGGAAGAGAGAATGGCAACATTGATCTTCCAGTTAAAACCTGCAAACTGAGTTACCGGTTCCAAACCCCGTCCAATCATGCCCAGAAAGCTTTTTTCAATCTGCATTTCCTTGATTTGCCGTCTCAGGGATTTTCGTTTGGACACAAGTCTTCGCAATGCCTTGTTTACTATTTTGGCTTCCTTGTCGCGTTTTGGTTTTAAAAATTTGAACAACTCCGGATGGCTGGCTATATATTTTTGATCCAGCGCTTTGGATGCTTCGGCTCCCTTTACGGTTAGGCGGTCTGTCTTATAATCGTTGTAAAGGTTAATGATTGCAACCACCGATGCTTCATCTTGGAACCGGCCAGCATATTCGCTTTTGGATATCTTCTTTTGAAAGGCACTCACGGCCTTGTTCATTTGATTTTGAAATTCAGCCTGCTTATCGTCCGGAAGTCCCGGGAACTGCAGAAGGGTAAAGACGATAACGGAGACAGCTACCACAATCGTTCCCACCTTTTTAACGTATACCCAGGTACGCTCGATCGAGCGTTGTCCCACACCAAAAATGGTAGGTGGATGGTAATTGGGCAATTCCATGACAAAGGGAGCGGTTTCTTTGGATTTTAGTACCGTAGCCGTTAACAGACGGGCGATCAACAAGGCAAAAAATATGGTGATCGTTGAAAGAAAGAGCAACACCCAGGATTTATAAGGAACGAAAAATACGTTGATCAGTAAAGTGTAAAAGGGGATTTTT
>JAKSDL010000890.1 GCA_022360105.1 Pseudomonadota bacterium | reverse complement strand
GGCGAAGGAAAACTGAAAGTAGGATCACCATTGAAACTAACCTGGCACACGGGTATAGCAGAGAGACCTTTGGACGAATCATACCCAAACCGAGTGTTGATCGGTGATTTGGTCATGCACACCGAAAACAAATTCACCTGCACCGTAGGTGGTTACATTTAGGAACGAAACAAAAACAAGCAAAAAGAATTAAACCACAGAGACACAGAGAGCACAGAGATAAAAAAATGGGTCCTTGCATATATTCAGATATTCAAAGCAATGGCAAAACGTAGAGCACAAATCCAAAATAAAAAAACTCTGTGCCCTCTGTGTCTCTGTGGTTTAACTATCAAGAAACTAATTATTTCCGATAATATGCCAGATGCAGTGACGTGTATTTAAGACGATCCCACTTAAAAACTCTGTTCTCTCTGTGTCTCTGTGGTTAAAAAATAAAATGAAAGAGTATATCGCGATAGTAACCAACGAAAACGATCCGGAAAGATACAAGCGTTCTCAAGTGCGGGTTTACGAGCTTTTCCCCGAGCATCTGATATCTGAGAAGGACCTTCCCTGGGCCACTTACAAACTGCCCTTGGGTGCCAGGTTCAACGAGGGAGCCTTTGTTACGGCTCAAAAAGGCGATTACGTCTGGGTGGATTTTCCGTTTTCCGACAGCAACGGCAATGAAGATACCACCAGACCTCGCATTACCGGCTGGGTGCATCACTGCCCCAACAGTTTGCCCAACCTGCCGCATGAAGCGTTTAACGGTCCGGCTTCATTGGAAGGCATGCACATGAGACCTGACGATGAAGATATTGAGCAGCCGGAAGTAAATATGCGAGCGGACGCTATCAGTCTGTGGGGAACGGTATTCGAATTTGTCAGAAATGGAGTGTTTCGTTTAACCCAGAAAACCACCGGCACAGCCATAGAATTCAGCAGATCCGGTCATGGAGGTTTTTTTTCTCAAAACAATCTTTTTTTAACAGCCAGACAGAAACTCAAACTGATGGGATCACACATCGAAATCAAAGCCAAAAACGTATTGCGCTTCGCAGTCAATGCCCTTGAATTCAACCTCAATCGATTTGTAATGAATGTCAAAGGCTTGTTGCATATCAAAGGAACCGGCGGTACCAAGATCACCGGGGCTGATATGTCCGTAGTCGCCACCCAGGGCAATATGAACCTGAATTCTGCCGGTATGCTGAATCAGAGCGCTTCGGGGGCCAACGTTGAAAAGATCGGAATTGATACCCTGCTTTCAACGGACGAGGCAAAGGTAATTGAGGTTAATCTCAATGGAATGGTTCTGGCTAAAATTTCGATCTCCACCACAGGCGCAATTACTTTTGAGGAGCCGATGACAGGTGGAAAAATCGGACTGGAAGACACAGGCCTGATTCTGGCGGAGAATTCGGCGGGAAGTATAAAAAAATCCCTGGAAGAGTTGATCAGCAAACTGGAGGAGTTTATCGACGCCTCAAAAGATGTAGTCATCGACACCGGCAATGGACCGGGTAAAGTCAACGCCTCCAGTGTTTCGAATTACATCCAGATCAAAACCGGCCTAACCCAGGTCAAAACCAACCTGGCAATGGTCTTAAAATAAAAAAATTCACCACGAAGACACAAAGGACACGAAGAAAAAATAAAAAACCAGTAAAAAACTTCGTGCTCTTCGTGTCTTCGTGGTGAAAAAATTAACTATGCCGTTAAACTACGCAAATTTAGCAAACGAATTCGAATCTGCCTGGAAGGCCAAAAACCCTTCCGAAATGGTCACAGCCATAAAAGAAGCCAAGGCCATTTCAGCCTTTATCGATTCCGGGATAACAGCCATGGGCGGAGTTCCAACCAGCGCTCCCATGATTCCGGTCCTGGCAAATGAACTGGCGGGGATGTGGCAATCCAAACTGCCCAATGAAGATTTGGTGGGAAAACAGGAAGCAAAGGCGATTCACGGTATGATCATGGGCACCATGACAGCAGGTGGCAAACACGGTGTCGGCGGCTTTATGTCAGGCAGCCCTGCCGGTCTGGCAAACGAACTGGCAAGCCTCTACAAACAGCATTTACCAGCCGAGTCACTGGCAGCCATCAAAAAAGCAAAGGCTATCGATAGCTATGTTAAATCTTGTATTTTCCGGGGTTCAGGAGTCGGACCGGATTATATTCCCGATATTTCGAGTTTAAGCTAACCATGACCACGATTGCGGAAGAAAAATCAAGACGGGAAGCAGAACTTAAAAATGCACCCAACATGGTGGTCATAACACGATTAAAAGTCATCGAGGCAGTCCAATTGGCTATGGAAGTAAAAGCATTAACAGACAACGGATTATCGAACCCTTATCATGAGATCTCACTTTTTTATGGAAAGCAGCGATCCGTTTTAAGGGGGCTGACAGCCGACGATGTGCTTTCTTTTGATCTTCCGGATACCGTCTCCTGGAATCATGATCCGGGCTTCACGTTTCCTGCGGTGACAAGGTTTGGTTACGATTTTTTTGATACCAATGGTCAACCGGCAGTGATCGATAATCCGGCGCTTTATTATTTAACCAGGAAAAAAAGCACCAACGTTCTTTCAACCATTGAACACGACTCCAACGCGTTTGCAGTGCCGGTGCAACTGAAGGATCAACAGCAAAACGTTGTCAACTGGGGCTCTACGATATTCAATTTGACCCTGTCTCAGTTGCCACAAGCAGGGACGGTAAAAATCTCTCGCATGATGGATGATATTGCATTGGATGACGGTGCAGGATCTATTACAGGAACCGGCATTTCCGGAACTGTCGATTACTCAACAGGAGCGGTCAGTCTTACTTTTGCCGATCCGGTTAGCCAGTCCGAGTTGCTGTATGCAGTCTATAACACCAATTCAGATCCGGTTGTTGAGAATAACCGTGATCGAATAGAGCCGTTAAACCATTCCACAAACTTTCATTGTGTTCTGGGCAAAAAAGTGATTGCGGACACCTTAAAAATTAAAGTGGATAGCATTGATGTGGCAGTAGATGACGGAGCAGGTAACATCTCGGGCACAGGTCTTTCGGGAACCATTAATTATGAAACGAATTCCCTGCAACTGGATTTTACAGTCGCTGAAGACCGAAACAAGCTAATCACGGTAGTACACGACTCCTTCACCAACGAAACAGCTTTTCATGAAGATTATGCACAGGTGGATTTTACTTTGGGTTCAAACGATTATTTGCCTGGCCATACCCTGAACCTGATCGATATTGCGCCGGGAGTTCTCGATCAACGACCGAAAATAGAGACCACAACCTTGCTCAGAAGAAAAAAGGACCACCAGGTTGTGGGAACCATCAAGATCATTTGCGAAGGTATGGAAACCAACTCCGGGTGGAATCACCTGACCGGCAATGCTGAGGACACAACCGTGTTAACTCACAACGAGTTTAAATCCCTGCTTGGTTTTCTGGACATGGACCTGGTGAATCCGGAAAACAATAACGATCTCCAAAACGGGGCCAACTCATACATTTCATCATCGGGACGTCGCATTGGTTCCAGTAGCTATCCCGATATTGAAAAGAATCCGTTCTGGCCCTGCACCGATGGAACTTATCTCGGATCGATGATTCACAAAGGACACTTTGTGCACACAGAGGAAGGAGAGCATAAATGGGCAACCCATAACGATATCAAATGGCGATACGGCACACGCCCGGCGGGATATAATCCAACTACCTTTGCAACCTCAGGTAGTACGAATCAAAACAATCCGAATACCGTGATTGGTGCGCTTGAAGCCATCAGGGACTTTTCCGGGGCAGGACCTGTTGCTGTGCCTCCGGATTCAGGCAACGACTTAACAGGCGGCACAGATTACGAAATGGTGGGTAATTACGTTTATGAGTATCTATACGTTGCAAACACCCCGGGTCCGCCTGATTTCATCAAAGGCAGTGGCTCCGAGTTCACTTGTTATTACAACAGCGCTCAACATTTAATTGATGATCACTTGAATCATCTTCTTAGCCAATGTGATTTACTCATTGCATTGGGCGACACAACAAATACTGCAGAAACGGATAAACAAGCAGGTGACACGCAGTTTTTTAACAAAGCCACCGCTTTTAGAACTGCGCTGAACAGTTTTTTGACCTATCACAATGGATTCGATCCTTTGAGCCGGGCAGCGTACGATACCTCACAAATGACGGCTCTCAAGGCAGCCACCGACCCCGGAGCTTACCTGGGTCAGGCCGTTGCCAGATTGTCGGAGCTTGATACGATTTTAGGCGACCCCGAAACAGTAGGAAGTTATTCCAAGATCATTTATGATGCCTGTAACTATGCAGCCAATAAGGATATTGGCTACCTGAGAGATGTTGTCGATAAATTCAACTCAATCCGGGACATCTACGACATGATCACCCAAAAACAACAACAATACGCCATGTACCAGGATATCTACCCATAAAATGTATTTAAACCACAGAGACACAGAGAGCACAGAGTTTTAAATTTGGTTTTTCGAAAACCAGTAGTTAAATGGAATATTTTCAAAGCGAGCATTGAATAAATTAGTTTAAACAAATAATGACTTAAACAGATCGCCACGTCAAACAGAAAGCGAAGCTTTCACATTAGAAAAAATCTAAAATCATAATTCTAAAATCCAAAATTTTAAAAAAGTGTTTGAATCCACAAAAATTCCCCAATCCGTACCAACAGTCCTGACCGACGTCCAAAGCGCAGCAACTCTGCTCAAGGACAACATTTCGCGATTGTTTGACCTGTTGGAGACCAAGCAGAAGATTGCTGAAAAAATGGCGTTCGAGGGCATGAACAACGCCATTGCCACAGCGGTGGATCAGGCATGTCAAACCATTGAAGACAAGATCAAATCGATCGATTTTTGCAATCTGGAATTGGGTGATGCCCCCATGATTGGCTCTTTATCACCCTTTTCATTCAAGGTAGATGCCGATTTCGATAAAAGTTCAGGTCTACTGAAACTGCCCCCGTGGAAAATCCTGCTCGACATCAAGGATATCCTGATCAATTGGCCATTGATTGAGCTTGGGAATTGGAATGTGTTTGTGGGTGTTGTTTCCTGCAAGCTGGAAGAGATCGGAGCTGTCAAAGTTGTCATTCAAACCGTGGCGGAGTTCTTTGGTATTCTGGAGTTGAAAGTCCTGGTGAAGAAACTGGATATTCTGATCGAGCGACCCAACCTGGACCTTGATTTGGGTGAGATCGAAAAACCGAGCATC
>JAKSDL010000175.1 GCA_022360105.1 Pseudomonadota bacterium | reverse complement strand
GACCGTTCCAGCCGCCTCCAGAACGGTCGCTCCAATATAAACAGGCGTTTGTTTTTGCCCCGTTTGAGGTTGTGTGTTTAAAACGTCTTTTAACAAGGATTCTTTCATTGCATCGTCGCTTCTTCAATTGTGATTTCTTTTACAAATTTCAGCAGTATAAGGGGCTTGGGTGGAGCTTAGCGGACCCCACGTCCCATTTCACGCCGATGTAGGCTGTCAATTTTTACATTCAATCTGTTTATAGGTAAAATCACATACTGTACCACCCGTGCCGATAGTACAATTCCTCTCAAACGTCCATTTATCAGAATTGTCTTTTGCAACTTCCCAGTCACCCTGACACATATAACAGCCAAATTCAGGGATATTGAGTTTAACAATGGCTTCGGCGAAGGGACAGTTTTTTACCATTAGTTTTACTGTGTTATCATCCGGGTATTCAATAGGGTAGTCGTATAACATGCTCCAAATTTTCCGTTTGTCTTTTAGTTTTGATTTAAAAAGACTGAACTCTGAAGCACTGCTTATTTTTGGTGGAAAAAATTGTTGCATTAATTTTGCGATCATTGTTACTTTTGGCCCTAAAATCTCCACAGCCTTTTGCTTGCCTGTAAAGAAAGAGACAAAGTATGTCAGTAGCGCAATTGGGGCAACAACAATAAAACCAATGAATAATCTAAAATATTTTTTCATGTTTTCTCCTATACTTTACAGGCATAACACCGGGTTTCAGTAGCCGTGTGCAAGGTTTTAAATCAGGTGACAGTATACCTATTTACAAAAATAAATCAGGTGACAGTATACCTATTTACAAAAATAAGTATACTGTCACCTGATTTCTCAGACGAATGAATTGATCTGACTCCAACCTTCCATTTTCCAAAACCACTTTACGATGAGTGAAGTGCAATACAATTCCCTTCCACATCTTCAAACTCGGCAACCCAGCCAAGATCTCCGATAGACGTCTTTGGATACAAAACTTTGCCACCTTGAGACAACACCATGTTCAGAGTCTCATCGATGTTCTCTGTGATGAAATAAAGGCGCGAACCCGCTTTGCCCGGAATGTAACTGTCTCCCTTTACCAGTGCACCAGTAATTCCCACAGCCTGATCACTTGATGGAAATAACGCCATTTCGTGCCCGTCAATCACAGTTCGCTCCAACTGGTATCCAAACACAATCTCATAGAATGCTACTGCGCGATCAAGGTCATTTACAGGAATTTCGAAATATCCAACAGGGTTCTTCATTTCTCACTCT
>JAKSDL010000677.1 GCA_022360105.1 Pseudomonadota bacterium | reverse complement strand
TGATGGCGATGAACCGGAAAAACTTGGTTACGGGGCATTCTTTCATTCTTACAGTCGATACTGGCCGGAAGGTCTTCTGACACCGCTGGTTGATCCGATTTTCAAATCAAAAGATGACAAAATTTAAGGCGAAAAACAAAAGTTTGAATAGTGCTGGTGGCAAATGGTAGGGGTCCTACGTCAAAATCACTAAGTTAAGAGAATCAGGACTGCTTCTGAACGGAAGTGAAGGATCTGTCAGAACCTCCAAGAGATTCTGAATAAGATTTGTAGGATGGGCAACTCGTTGCCCATCAACCGGGCTGATCACGAAAAACAAAACATGTTGCGTCAAAAATGCTCCTCTGAAGCAACTGCCTCTAGAATTTCATGAAAGGTAACCCGCAAGATAACCATCAAGTTCAAAACATCATCCCATCCCTACAAATCAAACAGATCCTTTGCAATGGGTGGCACAGCATCTGTTCGGCAAGCCATGACCGTCGGGATGTTTTCCTGGTCTTTTTTTAACCTGATAATCTTTAAGGCTTCACGATTAGCAAATTTCTCGACAACCTTTAAGGGAAGAATTGCTCTACCCATTCCGGCTTCCACACAACCCAGGATCGTTTCCAGACTGCCGAATTCCATGGTTCGAAGGCCGATTTTTCCCTGTTGCTTCAAAAACTCTTCCATAAACTCTTTGTAGGTACAACCTTTTTGAAACCCGATAATCACGTCGGGTACTTTTCCCACTGCAGCTTCAACAATCACCATGGTTTCTTCATATTGATGCAGAATTTTGACATCAGGGTGATCAGGATGCCCGCTAACGAATGCCAAATCAACCTTGTAATCCATGAGCAGTTTCATAACATGACTGGTGGTGCCGGTTAGCAGCTGAAACTCAATTTCCGGATATTTGCGATGCAATTTGGCAAGCAATGGTGTTAGACGAACGGCTGCATTTGATTCCGTTGAGCCAATTCTCAATCGACCCGCATGCTTCAGATGCCTCATCGATTGTTCCGCCTCATCAATTTTCCTGACGATATCAGCAGCAAATCCGTATAACCTTTCCCCGGCTTCCGTTAGCGTTACTCCTCTGGATTTCCGATGAAAAAGCGACCATCCGATATTGCTTTCCAATTGTTTGATTCTGGCCGTTACGTTGGATTGAACACAATTGAGTTCTTTTCCTGCTGCTGAAAGACTACCGGAGTTGGCTACCGTTACAAAAACCTTCAACAAATTCGAATCCATATCATCCCAAGTGATATTATCAATCATTAATAGCTATTTGTTAAACCATTACTGATAATGATACCTTTGATAAAAACAAACTACAACAGGCAGAACAGGGATTATTCAACGTGTTCCCGTTTCCGCTTGGTAGCTTGGAACAGGTAATTCAACCGGTTTAATGACAACCCGGTACCAAAATGGGCAGAATTGAAATGGTTATGTTAGAGAGAAAATCCTCCTCAAAAGCAATTGTATATGTGCTTATCAGCGGTGCACTGTCGCTATTCATTGGAATGGGTATCAGCCGTTTTGCCTTCACTCCGCTTCTTCCCTTTATGCAGACTGATTTCGGGTTTTCTGATACGGTTTCCGGCGGTCTTGCTTCAGCCAATTTTCTTGGGTACTTACTGGGGGCTTATTACGTCAGAAACCTGACTTCCAAACCCTCTGCATATAACTGGCTGGTTGCCTCCATACTCATGAGCATTCTTTGCCTGGGGCTCATGTGGCTCAAAATACATTTAATCTGGTATTTTTTAAGATTTTGGGCCGGCTTTTGGAGTGGATTTCTCTTTGTCATTAGCGCCGAGTTCATTTTGAATTACTTATCTCAGAAAAACAGACAGGAATTATTCGGCATCATTTATTGCGGGATCGGCCTTGGTATGATCTTCTCCGGATTATTGGTGCCTTTGCTTTCTTCTCAATTCAATTCATCACAAATCTGGCTCTGGTTAGCGGCAGCCTGTGCCTTACCGGCCATATTTGTGGTATTCAACATGCCCAAACCCGAGGTTTCCGCTTACCCCATCCAGGCAGAAGGTCAAGCCAAAAATCATTCAAAGCCTCAATTTTTATACGTTGCTTATTTTTTGGAGGGATTTGGCTATATTATTACCGGAACATTTATCTCGGTTATCGTGCTGAGGGGAACCGACTCGGTGCTTTTGTCGGGTTATGTTTGGGTCATAGCCGGTTTGGGGGCAATATTAATTACTCCGATCTGGGCCTTGCTTTCCAAACGGATTGGTGTTCGGCAAATTCTGGTATTGCTGTATTGTATTCAATCCCTGTCCATAGCAATGCCCGTCTTATTCCCCAGCACTTTAACTGCAATTTTGGGTGCTATTGGATATGGCGGAACGTTTCTGGGGATTGTTTCCATGGCAATAGTCTATGGCAGAATGTTAAACCCTGCTGCCAGCACCACTGCCGTTCTAACAGTGTTTTTCAGCCTGGGGCAGGTGTTGGGTCCTGTTACCGCTGGCCTTATGTCTGATCTATCCGGGGGATTGGACTTACCCGTAATGGTTGCCGCCTTTTCTGTTTTTTTAGGCGGTTTAATCCTGGCTTTTAATAAAGGAGCAAGTTATGCCAATCATTAATCTGAAAATGACGAAAGAAGACGGTGGAGCAACAAAAGAACAGAAAACAGCCCTGATAAAAGGACTTACCGATGTTTTTGTTGACGTTATGGGGCGAGGAGAAAAAACAACGGTTGTTACCATAGAAGAAATCGAAACAGACAATTACGGTATCGGCGGTGAACCTGTTACCGAGATCAGAAAATCTGCTTCCTGATCGGTAAACAGGGTAATGCAGCTGTTCCTTTTTTAAACAGGATAGTCAAATAAAATCAAATTTCAGTATAACATGACCGAATGTTGGCTTTTGTTTGGCAAATGCCAGCTTAGAAACGGAGCTGAGAGACTCAGGAATCAGTCAAGCATTTCTTTTAGTGTTGATGATTGTTTCAATGCTTCTCACAATTTCTTTGCATTTCTGGGGGTTGAGTGCGTCCGGATGTGGAGCGGTAAACCGTCTTGAATCGTTGTCGTAATATTTGCCGGAAGCACCCGCAAACTCATCTGACAGAGCTGCACGACATAGAATATCAGCTCCAATACGCAAATCTCCACCGTCAACCCCATAGGCTTCTTTAACCATTTTACTACCTAGCATGGAGGCCGGATTGACCGCGACAACCACAGGTCCCTTTTCTTCAAAGGATAGTGCCATATGACGAGACCACATGGTTAAAGCCAATTTGCTTTGGGCATAGGCTGCGCCATCCGGTATGTTGTTCGGTATGCCCAGCGTTTCAGCACTCAAAGGTGCCTGTGCAGCTGATGATACGTTAACAATCCTTCCCTTTGGACCGAGTATGGGTGACAACCATTTTGCCAGTATATACGGCGCAATTGTATTGACAACAAATCGTGTATCCAGTCCTTCCTGTGTGACAAGAACGGATGGATGATAGACACCGGCATTGTTGATCAGGACATCCAGATTCGGGTGTTTTTCAGCAACATTGTGAGCAAGAGCTGTTGCATCATCGATTGATGAAAGATCGGAAACATAGCTTTCCATAAAGCCACTATCAGATTCTGTATTGAGCTCGCTTTTCACTTTTTTCATTTTCTCCGGCTTTCGCCCGTGCAATAAGATGCGATGGCCTTGCGAGAACAACATTCTGGCAGTTTCCAAACCGATGCCATCTGTCGAGCCGGTAATTAGAATTGTTTTTGGTTTCATTGTTTTCCTTAACAGAATGCTTTTTGTTTTCATTGTGCGACAAGGCATAATTCCCGGAAACTATCGGCATCGTTAAGATAACAGTGCCTTAAGTTTCCTTCTCGCTAATAGCAATGTGATGTATCTATTGGATTTTACAAGATTCGAAATCGATGAGCTACAATTGACTCAAATTTCGATGGTATGAAGCTTGAGTCATCAAAAAACAAAATCTGATAATAAATGATTGACATCCCAATCTGGAAAACCTTTAAGTCCAGGTTTATCGTTATTGATTTTCTACCAAGTGGTATTAAGCTCCGGAGGAGCGGTATAAAGTAGCCAGCGGTTTTAACCGCTGGTAGACCAATCACGCACTTTCCGGAGTTCCAGAGGAACGACACATGAATTGGATTTATCAGGTTATT
>JAKSDL010000607.1 GCA_022360105.1 Pseudomonadota bacterium | reverse complement strand
TCAATGCTGCCCGCCAGCACGACAAAACGTTCATCCATGTCTTGCCTGCCTGTTTGAAGGGTGTATGCCATTGACGGCAGGTCGATCTCATGCTGATTCATTTGAATAAAATCCAGCAGTTTTAAAACATAAGCCTGTAACCGTTCCTGAGTCTTCGCTGACAAAGGCAACAACACAGGCGTCTCCAGTTCTTTCCGGATTGTCTCTTCCTGATGAAATTCCTCCAGGATGACATGGGCATTGGAGCCGGTAGCTCCAAATGAGCTGATTCCTGCCCTGCGTACACCCTGTTCCGGATTCCATTCTTCATTTTCTTTTTGAACATAAAAAGGTGAGGTCTCCAGGTTCAAATGAGGGTTAATAGGATCGCAATGGATAGACGGTACCAGTTGTTTATGATGCAATTGCAAAATAGCTTTGGTCATACCGCTGATACCTGCAGCAGACTCAGCATGGCCAATATTGGATTTCACCGACCCCAGAGCACAGAACTGTTTCTTGGCAGTGTTTTTACCAACAGCCTTGATCAATCCTTGGATTTCAATAGGATCACCCAAGGCAGTGCCTGTACCATGGGTTTCAATGTAGCTGATACTCTCGGGCTCTACCTTGGCTTTTTCCAGGCAATCCGCTATTAACTCCGCCTGGGCAACAGGACTGGGTACCGTAAATCCGCTGACGGACCCCACGTGATTGACATTGCTGCCCTTGATTACCGCGTAAATATGGTCTCCATCCCCCACCGCCTTTTCCAGAGGCTTCAACAGAACTGCACCAATCCCTTCACCTGAGACGTACCCATCACCACCTTCACCAAACGCCCGGCACCTGCCATCGCTGGAGTGAAGATTGACCATACCGTACGTTTCATATTTATCGGGGTGCAGAGACAGATTTACTCCACCGGCAAACGCCACTTCACATTCTTCCAAAATCAGACTGTTGATAGCCAGGTGTACTGCTGTTAGCGAGGATGAACACACTGTATCCACCGCCGTCGAAGGCCCGTGAAAATCGCAGAAATAAGAAACCCGATTGGCAATCTGCGCATAATTCAGTGATAGAGGGATCTGTTGCCCCTGGGCATTGGCATCTGCTTCCACCAAGGTATAGTCCTTATGCATCACACCTGCAAAAACACCGACCAGCTTTCTACGAGCTTCGCCCCTGGGCTGCACAATATTATTTGGAGTATAACCCGCATCTTCCATGGCCTCCCAACAAACTTCCAGAAAAGTCCTTTCCTGCGGATCAAGGGCTTCTGCTTCCAGAGGTGAAATCCTGAAAAACAATGGATCAAAACAATCCACATCATTCACAAATCCACCCCACTTGGAAACGGATTTTCCTGAGGCAAATGTAGTGCTTTCGAACTGCTTCCAGTCCCAGCGGTCTTCCGGAATATCCGTAATGCAGTCCTTGCCGGCTTTGAGGTTGTTCCAAAATTCGTTGATATTGTCTGCCTGGGGATAACGACCGGCCATACCAATAACGGCAATATCCCTGTTTGAGATGCTTGTTTGGATTGCCTGGCGAGAAGCACCCGCTCCCGGGGCATGAGTCGGCAGTGGTTGAACAGCATCTTGCTTTGGTAACGCTGTGGAATGTGCCTTTTTTGACGGTTTTGTTGATGCTTTTGTTACAGACTTAAACTGAATATCGCCTGAATAGTCATTCGACAAGTGATCCGCCAGCGATGCAATTGTGGTATGCTCAAACAAAAGTGTCGGCGGAAGGCTGAGGGAAAATTGTGCTTCAATTTCCTGCACAACCTCCAATAACATAGCTGAATCCAGCCCCATCTCGTAATATCCTGCATTGGTATCAACAGAATGTGTTGGTTTATCCAGTTTGGATGCGATTAAAGACTGGATGAAGCTTTCCATGGAATCAAAATCAGCTGATATGGTTGGGTGTTGCTTGTTTGCTTTCCGTTGTTTCGGTTTTTCAGTGATCAGCTCTTTTTCCCTCACCAGTTTATTATTGAAGTTTTTCAATTCCCCTATTTTTTGACCCGAAGCATTAAAAAACTCCATGGTAGACTTTATGAGCTCATTTTCCAGGCGAATGCCCTCGTGTTTGATCCTTGTAATACATTCGGTTTGTAATGGTTCCACTGCACGAAACGATTCAAAAAACAAAGGCAAAAACAGTCGCTCCTCATCTTTAACCTTTCCGGCAATCGTCTTCATGGAGCCCACACCGCTTCCATCGATCAACACAGGATGAAAAAGAAATTTATCCGCTGTTTCGTTCGAGTCTTGTGCCACGGAAATCTGAATCCAGGTTTCTGTTTCATTGACTGAAACAATTCC
>JAKSDL010000457.1 GCA_022360105.1 Pseudomonadota bacterium | reverse complement strand
GATCACTTTGGAGGATCTGGAAGAAGCAATCGAAAGGAGTGCTACAGTACAAATCTGCTTTGAAAATGACAATCCATTAAAACCAATCGTCAAGGACATATTTTATTCTGTTCGTTCCAGGAATAACTCAAAAAAGAATTCTACGCTCAACAAAGTTCTCAGGGTTGAGGCTGAAGAAATAATATTAGTAGGGAACAAGAGAGTAGTGATTCAAAGTGGGAATGTTAAAACTACCTATGAAGCGGATGGAGGCGGGTTGATAACTGAAGCTGGACAAATTGAGTCCAGCGCATCGAAGAACCAAAGAATCAAAGGCAAAAGCTTGTTTTTAAATTAGTGACAAGCATCTGAATTAATTTTTAGAAAATATCAAAAGCATTTATGAATACCTTATTGAGCGATGTAATAACAAATACTACTCGTGAAAACCAAAATGATAAAACGATTTGGATCGACAATACGGATGACTTCTTGGAAATAGCCCAGTGCTATAAAACAGAACCTTCTAAGTCAAACCCGCAAACCATCCAAGAACGTTTTTATTTTGGAATGTTCAGAGAATTGCTCAGACAGCTCAAGTTTTACTATGAGCAAGTCAAACGACTCAAGGTAAGCAAGGATTCTGATTCTAGATCTTGTTATTTTTCCCGTCGATTGCTGGAGATCTTGTCATCCATCGAAGAATCGTATCCTGTGACACGAACCTATTATTGGGAATTAATCGAATCCAAAACAAGTTCTGATGTCGAAACGGCTATGTTTGCTGTCAGTTGCATCGCCAGAGACTGTGATTCACAAAAAGATTCAAGTCTTTTATTCGAAACATTTGCCTCTAGTCCTTCTGAAAAACTATCTTTGTTTGCTTCTGCTTTTAAACACAGTATCAGCAAAGATATTAATAAAAAACTTCAGCAGGTTATGAACGCGAGCAATCGATTGGAGATAATTGAATCATGCAAAACAATACTGAAATTTAGAGAAAATCTGGAGAGGTTTTAGCGAGTCGCTGCAGATATCAATCCGAAAGCAAAGCTTTAACGATATAAAAAATCATAAATCTAAACTCAAAAATCTAAAATATCTTGTATGTCTATTCATATCATAAGTTGTGGATCTCAAAGCCCGTTAGGAACCTGGACATCTATGTCTGCAGCAAATGTAAGAGCAGGTTTGGCAAGAGTTTCAGAGCACCCGGATTACCAGGATGCCCAATGGTCTCCCATTGGTGTTGCAATGGCTGAATACCTAGACCCAGGTATGCCAAATCTTTTGCGTTTTCTAAAGCTAGGGATCAATGCTCTTTACGAAACCCTGAAACCAGTTGTTGAGCAAAATATCCAACTTGGCTCTCTTCCGCTTTTAATTGGAATTCCAAGCAAAAGGGAAGGATTGCATGAGGATCTTGAAACAAGGTTTTTAGAAGAAATAAATCGAGTAGAAAAAGAGCATAAGCTTCAGTTTTTTGTTGAATTTATCCCCGATGACCATGTTTCAGGATTGTTAGCCATCAAAGAAGCCAAAAGAAGACTGGACAACGGAGAAACAGAGTTTTGTATTGCAGGTGGGATAGAATCATATATAAACAATTCTACTCTTGCGTGGTTAGAGGAGCAAGAATATTTGAAATGCAGCGACAATAAGTGGGGCATGACGCCTGGTGAAGCAGCGGGTTTTTGCCTATTAACAACCTCCAAAAACATCCAATCCCTGGGATTGGACACACTGGGGGAGATAGTTGAAGTCGCTCATACCCGGGAAATGATAGAAAACGGTGACATTTGCATTGGTAAGGCTCTATCAAAGGCGATCTTGGATGTCGTGGGAATGTTGCCTGAAGGCGAGAAGGTACAGCAGGTATTTTGTGACATGAATGGGCAACGACACCGGGCAAATGAGTACGGCTACTCTGTAATGAGGTTGAACAAATATCTGGAAGATCCCAAAGATTTCGTCGCCCCAGCGAACTTATGGGGAGATCTGGGAGCAGCATCAGCCCCATTACTGACGGGATTGATGACTGAAGCAGGTAGAAAAGGTTATGCCAAAGGTCCAAACAATCTTCTGTTTGCCATGTCCCCCAACGGCAAAAGAGCCGCTGCTTTAATAAAACTGAACCGAATCTAATAGAAATTATAAGGTCGAAAGCAAAGCTTTCACAGCCTGTAAATTTGAAATCTACAAATTAAACTTTTAAATGGAAAACCATGGGAAAACCTACTGTATCAGCTAATGGCTTGAGCGTTGTACACGCCGGGTCTAAAGGTAAATTGATGTCAACAGTCCCGGACGTCTGCCAGATTCCCGGTCCGAATGGACCCATCCCTATTCCATTCATGAACAAAGCCGAGTCTAAGGACCTGAGTGGTGGGACTGTAACTGTGAAAATAGAAGGTAATCCAGTGGCAGTTATGGGTTCAACTATTTCAAAAAGTTCTGGTGATGCGGGTGGTATACTTGGAGGAATCGTATCAGGCGGGACTGAGGGAAAGGCTTTAACATTTATGTTCTCACCAGATGTGATCATGGAAATGAGACCAGTAATCCGCAAGACCGACAAAGCTATCATGAACGATATCAATACCATTTGTCTGTCCGGTTGGGATCAGCCAGACATCTCCGGTGCAGAAAACAAAGAGTGGGTTAAGTTTAAGGTGATTGAAGACGATGGTTCTGAGAATCCTATCAATGGTGTAAAAGACGTCAAACTGAAAATCACGTTACCGAGCGGAACAAAAGAGGTCGTTTCCGGTCCAGGTGGTGTGATTTCTTTTGTCGACATAGATCCAGGCAACTGCTCCGTAGAACTAAATGAAGAGCAAGGGTCAGACATCATCGAAATTACTGATCGTTGGCCTGTTTCCGGGTTGGCAACCAGGCAAAAACATAAAATCGCTGTGAAAATAAAAGACTACTCACCATTCTCAGGTTAGCGGAGGATTAAATAAATCTTTAGAGGTCGCAAATCATGTCAATAAAATATCCTATCAAGGGATTTGGCGCTAAACAGCTGTATCAAATCAATCAAAGTGGCAATAGTGGCTGGTACCCAATTGCTAGAAACAACTTTTGGCATGGGGGCATCAATCTAAATTTTGGAGATGATGATTCCGGCAATAAACCGATTCGTGCTATCGCCAAAGGGAAAATTGTGGCTTATCGCTTTACAAATGATTTCTTCCCATTAACTAAGACGTTTGATGATGGCGAAGATAAGAATCTGAAATATTACGACAAAAAATACTCTCACAATTTTGTGTTAATTAAACACAAACACGAGCCGGCCAATAGCCCTGCCATTGAATATTATTCTCTTTACATGCATTTGGCTCCTTTCAAGGTGTATGACAGTAAATACGATAAAAAACAGGTCTCCATATTCAAACGGTGGAAGTGCAAGATAAACACGTCTAAAGATGGAAACGGAGCAAACCTGAGAAATAGAACAGGTGTCAAGATTGGTGTTATACCAAACGGGGCAGTTGTAACTGAAAGGCCAGACCCTGATAGTTCCGAAGGTTATGTAAATAACAAAGCGAAGTATAATTACATTTATGTGTCAAGCAGATTTGGGGATGGGTATATTAGTGAAAAAATTTGTTTAGATGGGATTCCTGGAAAACCGGGTGTCTATCGTTGCAAAGTGACAGGAGCTTCATACCCGGCAGATAAGAAAGGTCTAAATGTGTATGAAACACCTTCTAAGGCTTCAGAGGTAGTGGAGATCATTCCCAAAGGTAAAGAGTTCTATTTTGTAGAACCTTATAAATTCATTAGTAAAACAGGTGCGATCAGCCCGGGAATGGCTGCTGTTAAAAAAACAATTAACGGATCGTCTATCGGATTTATTGAAGTCAGTAGCAGTACCATAAAAAAAGTGGGAAAGGTTATAGACCCGGTACTATCAGATTCTGTTCAGACCTGTGACATAGATATTGCTGCAGGGGAGATTATTGGCTGGCCAGGTAAAGATGGTGTTGCAGATAAAAATTCTTTCCATTTTGAAATATTTACCAAAAATGAAAGTATTTTCGGGAGTAACGGATTTTGGAAACTAAAAAACGATCAAGGAAAACCGGGAAGTGTTTATAAATTAGCTAAAAACACATCCTTTCAATTCCGGAAAAAGAATGAACCACTAAGCGGAAAAAAGCTTCTGGAAAATACCGTATTAGAATTGGTTGGAAGCCCCGATAGCTACGGTACATTTCCAAAGGCAAACGCCAGGCAAGTCAAAATTGTAAAACAACAAGAAGGCTGGGTGTTGAAGTCAGAGCTGGACTGGATTGAATCGACTGGCGATGAAATCGGTAAAACACAATATTACCTTAAAGGGAGCAGTCTCAAATGGTTCTGGAAGATAAAACCTGCTAGTAAGTCGTCAAAAAGAGATATATACATGGGGCTGCGCAATACCTACAACGGTGAAAAAGTAAAACTTTTACTGCTTGAAAAAGGCAAAGCGGGCACTGAACAAGTTAGAAAAGTCAGGTATTCCATAACGCCAGTCAATGATTTCAATGGGTGGCTTGCCAACGAAAATGACATAGCAGGATTGAAATATACAGACGGTGGAACCAAAAAAAGGTTTTATGTTAAGAAGAATATAAACAGCTTGTATTCAAGCAATCCGGAACATGCTGTTTTTAAGCCCTCTTCCAACCTTGCAAAAAATGATTTTTACATACTAAAAAAAGATTGCATAACCGATAAAGATAAAGATGGGAATGTTTGGATAGGATTTCCAAAAGAGAGCATTACCAAAGGAGACTTGTTTTTTGATAAAGATGAATATGATGATATTGACAACTGGTTATGGTTAAAAAGCGATAGCGGGTCAATAAAAAAGCGGAACATTTTTGATTGGAAGGAATTCTTCACAAAATGCAGTGAAAGCAGCTTTTCCAGTGGCCAGGATGGATTTTGTGATGAGCCGACATTATTTGAATATATCGATGCCAATAAAGATGGTGAATTTGGTGAGGTGGAAATTAAAGAAGCTGTAAAACACAAAACAGTAAAACATAAAATTAGAAAACTGGTCTGCGAGCATCCTTCTGAGTGGTATAAACCCTCGACAGGTGATATGGAAAACATATGGGGAAAACGACTTAAAGGTCCTCCAACAAAGCCTGAAGAAGACTGGTATAAAAGAATAATGAAGAAAATTGAAGCCATCAAAGGGAGTAGTAAACCACCAAAATATGGCTTTAATTTTTCCGAAAAAAAGTATAAAGCTTTTCAAGAAGTAGTTGAAAAAACCTGTTTTTTAGACCAAGTGGATGGATTCACCGCCAACGAAAAACTCTGGCATTTCCACCCGAT
>JAKSDL010000771.1 GCA_022360105.1 Pseudomonadota bacterium | reverse complement strand
GCTGAATTGATTTCCAGCGGTAAGGTTGTTGAACTAGCCTGTAATTATGTGGATTTTGATGAAGAGTTGTAAAAATCATCTCTTGTTAATGGATTGCCCCGCAATAGTTTGATACAATATTTGTTAATCAGTGCCTGAGCGGAAAGTTGCTAAACTCTTATCCAGCTTTATGTCAGACGCCTGAATTCAGCTTGAAGATTAACGTGCTGTCAGCCGTCAGCTTTCAGCGTTCGGCTGAAGACATAACAATTGTAAGCAAAAACCGGCTGAGAGCTGATCGCTGAATGCTGAAAGCACTAAACTTGGAAGTACCAAGCTGCTTCCAACGCTTTTACTGGTATGGGATAAATTGGTTTTCTTCAGGCACTAATTACGATCAGTCATGTAATTGACGCTATCCAAAGAATAAAATATTAGAGATACAGTGACGTCGTCAGTAGATAAAACTCAACTTGTGATACATGAGGGAAAGTTCTCCCGGATGAATGAATCCGGTGATAGTCCGGTTACGGAACAACGAGCCCAGGTCGACAGACGAAAAAGCCTCAGGGGCGATCCTTTGAAATCAGCCACAGGCAAGGAGCGCAGGAAGGGATCAAGAAGACTGGAAGATGTGATCATCACCATCGAAGTAAAAGATCCGAACAAAATTTATGTTAATGAGGATACATTTAAAAAGTTTGTCGTCAAACTGCTGACCAGAGAATTTGAAGAGGTTTACGATGCCGAATCCCCGGACTCTGTTCTGAATTTTATACGGCGATCCGAAAAAATCCTCATCGAAACAAAATTAAAATACCGAGACAAAGTCAAAAGGTTTGTCCTGGCAAAAGGGTTGACATTTGAAGTGATAGACGATGGCATCTACCTGGGCGGAACTGGCAAAAAAGTTCATTTAACTGAGGAGAAAAGCGACGGACCTGCCGAAACGGATACTCATGAAATCGCGGAAATTTCCACTGTTATAGGCTTCTCACCTGAGGATTTGAAAAAAGAGATCGACAACCTGGTGTTTAAGGTGTTTGTGAAATGCTTAAACGAGGTTCATCCGGTTTCCGGAGATCATGAAAGAGATGCTCTAAAGCAGAATGTCAGTTTGGAGCAACGTATCATCTTTATGGCCGGGAAACATTATCCCAAATCGGAGAATTTTACTTACAAAACCATTGTTGACCAGGTGGTCAGTAAACTGCTTAAGGAATACAATAAAATCATTCAGCTGGATGCAGAACTCTCCATGCTTGAAGAACGGTTCCGGTTGTCAAACGATGGCAACCTGAAAGTTGTGATAACATCAAAAACCGAAGAGCTGGAACGTTTAAAATCGGGATCGACGGAAGAGACTGTTCGTACCTTGTATCTATACCTGGATTACTTCAAAGAGATCACTAAAGTCGGGGCTATTAGGGAAAGAATCGAAAATATCTTTAAAAAAGTGAACGAAAAGCAACTTGAGGTATTAAATCTCGATAAGATTTGCCAGCAACTTCACCAAGTTGTGGAGCTTGAGGACAAAATTTTAGAGAGAAAGCCGGATAATCAAACAGAATACCTTGGATTTGTAAAATGGTTGAAGGAAGAAATCACCAACGAAGTTTATTTCACACGCCACCTTTGGATCAACAACATGAAAGGGAAATCCTACATTGATAATGCCATAGAGCGAACCATGCAGGCTATTGAGCTATAGATCCCTCCTCGAATCATCATCCTGTTCTTAAGTTTTTTTCTGCCTGTCCGATAAAGAGATAAAATCTTTTATTCTTTTTCGTGGAATTTAAAAAAAGGGGCGGAATGAAATCCAATCAGATGGAGTTGCAAGCGGCACTAATAAACGCTGTGGAAGCTGTCAATGACGTGATCACGATCTCCAAAAAGGCCAGAAGAATCGGAGCAATCAAGCTTTTCTTTTCCAGGTTTAGAAATTCCAGAATAGCTGCCAAATTGGGCAGGCGAAAAAAATCAAAAAAATCCATTATCACAATCAAGCCGGACAGGTCGAAAGGCTACCGGACCAGAAGGCCATATGGAATAAATACCTGCTAGTGTTCGTCCTTTTTCAGACGAGGGCAGATGTTGCTGATTGCATTGATCCATTGTGGAGGATAGGGTACTCGGAAGGCAACGGAATCAATCGTTTTATTGTCGTTCATGAACTCCACCTTCATGACGGATTGATGGAGGTCCACACCCTTATGCGACGAATCGGGGTATATCCTGGTAATTTCGGCACCGGGTACTTCAACTTCAATGTTTGCCCAGCGACTCCTGTAAAACAAACGATCCTTTAGCAACACCAGAAACCCACTGCTTCGAGATGGCTTTCCCGGTTCTGATTCCCTGCCAAAATAATTGACACCAAAGCTCATGGCAATTACATTTGCTCTCCGGAATCGTTTTTCAATCCAACGATGATCTCGCCAGCGAATCCAGGAAATGTATCCGATAAATCCAAAAAAAATAATAGCAATGAAGATCCATTGTTCGCTTAATATTGAGTCTATCATTTTTGATTTGATAAATGCCGGGTTAAAGCAATTTGCCTAGGAAAAGGAAGAGAGATAAGCCACCAGTTTCTTTTTGGCCATTTTGTATCGATAACCGCCTCTACTACCCATCGCCGAAAGAATGGATTCTGCGATCTCATCGTCAGATTTGCCTTTTTTTCTCAAGGATCGGATCTTCTCATCATTCATCTGAATAATTTGCTGAAAACCCTCTCGATCCCTGCCGTAAAACACAAAAAAACCTAGCACAAAAACTGTTACAGAGCTGCCAAGAGCAACATAAACATCATATTGGGGATTGGGTACAAATTCTCTAAGCAGACTATTTGGGTTGCCGGCATTCAAAATTGAATACATGGCGAGTAACCCTATTGAAATCAGTAAAAAGTAGAGAATGGATTTGATTATGCTGCTCACTGGTTTTTCCTTGTTTATTTTTGCGTTTGGAGATGGGTTGTCAGTCGTCAAAGGTGGGAGGTCAGAACAAATTAAGGTGGATGCGAACTATAAAGCTCGCATCCAAAGAGCACTTTTACAAGCAGAAATTAAACGGGTCGCATTTCACCTTCTTTCATTGCAGCCCATTGAGCTTCAGCCTTTTCCCAAGCTTCTTCCGAGGCTTCAGATTCCCAGACCTCCAAACCTCGTTCGGCTTTGGTTGCACCAGGTAACAGGTTGTCCAGAACGATTCCGACCAGGGCGGTAACTGCCATTCCAGTTGTCAGGATCGCTTGACAGATGTCTCCCAATACTCTCAGGAATTGACCTCCCGCACTCCAATCAATGGGGACAGCGCCTGTCGACAGCATAGGGTTGAAAGCGTAAGGAACGCTCAAACCCGAAAAGAAGGCAAGGCCGATAATGAAGAGGTTACGCGAATTGTTAAGATTGACAATTTGCAGGTTAGAAAGTCCCACTGAAGCGATCATTCCAAATAAGCCTACATACATTGCCCCTACGACCGGTCCGGGCAAGGTAGCTAAAAGAGCCCCGAACTTGCCGATAACGGGAATAAACAGCATAACGATAGCACCGCAACGAACAACACGACGACTAGCCACGCGGGTTAAACCAATAGATCCGATGTTTTCGGAATATGTGGTAGTACCATTACAAGTTTGCAGGATACCAGCCACAAAACAGCCCAGTCCTTCTGCACCAAGACCTTTGGAAATCATTCTACTGGTGGGTGCCGGAGCCTCTGACATTCTTGCACAGGCGTAATAGTCACCGATGGATTCGATCATCGAAGCCAGATAACCGGCCAACATTCCTAATGCACCGGCCCAGAGTGTCGTGCTACCGAAATCGGGGACTCCCCATTTGAAGGGCATCATTGGCATTAGACTGAACCAGGGCGCGTTGACAATCAGATCTGTATTCAGATACGCAGCATTACCTTTAGCAATCAGCCCTGTCATAGTGCCCAGGGCAGCTAATATCCATCCTGTAGCAATCGCCAACAGGACCGGAAACAGCATAAATATTCTCGATTTTCGGGAAAATACTTGAGAATAAAGGATCAATGCAATCAAGGTGGCGAGTGAGATAAACCAGTTGCCAGCCATTGTAGGAGCACCAATATTAAATAATGCTAGCCCTATCATGGCAATTGTCGGACCGATGACAACAGGGCTGATAAGCCTTTTAATTTGGCCCAGGACCCCCGTGTAACCCAATACAATTTCCGCAAGGGAAGCAATCATGATAGCCCCGGCGACTTCCTGAATTTGCAACTGCCAGAGCGGTAGGTCGCCTGTCGCTTTTTTTGCGGCTACCATTCCAATGATCGCAAAGGTTGGTCCTAAAAATGAGAATGTTCCTCCCTGAATAACGGGAAGACGGTTTCCCAATGGGGATTGCTGAATTAATGTACACAATCCGGATGTAAAAAAGATGGTGGAAATCAACAATGCCATCTGCTCAGGAGGCAGTTTCATCGCTCCCCCTACAATGGTAGGGATTAAAACTGTTGCTCCGAACATGGTGAAGTATTGCTGAATTCCAAGTAGAATGGCTTTAGGCCATTCCGGTTTACTACCAATAGGATATACAATCCATGCCTTGCTTTCGCTTGTTTCTTGTGCAGCCATGTTTTTTTAAATCTCCTTTTTTAACCTACAATTCAAATCTCACCGCTTTTATAACTCTCCAGCGGTGTTGAACAACTAAGGTCCGTTCCTGACGTGCTACAGACGTTTGTTTGCAAGCAACACAAACCGTATTACATTTTGGCTTTATAGTCCATCGCACATTTTACGATAGATTCGTGATTTCTCACCTTTTTTGCCAAGTTGAAGTCTTTAACAAATGAAAGAAAAAATCAATAGTAAATAAACGATTTTGCTTTGAACTGAATCCAAATTCTTCGTTTTCTCGTGATTGTAATGTTAATTTTTGTCCGTTTAAACGTGTTTAACCGCTTTTTTTAGGCGAACCAAAACGAGCTGTGTCGGCTTGATCAAGGTACCCTTTGTCAATTATCCCTTTCATGTTTAGAATGAACGACGTTTTAGGGAAACATTTAATCCGGCTTTAAACATAACGTGATTGATCCATTTTTTTTTATTAATGAATGCCTATGAAATTCTCCGATCTGCAGGCGATCTTTTTCGATTTTGATGGAGTTATTCTCGATTCCACCAATATAAAAACTGAGGCTTTTAAATCGATGTTCAAAAAGTACGGTGACGAGGTCGTAAACAATGTGATTGACCATCACTTGAAACACGGTGGTATCAGCAGGGTGGAAAAGATTAAATATTATCATGAAAATTTTTTAAATGATCCCGTCTCTGGTGAACAGTTAACGGTGCTTGCAGAAGAATTCTCAAGCATGGTGAAAGATCAGGTGGTAGCGGCAGATTGGATTTCAGGCGCTGAATCGTTTTTGAAGAAATTTCATCGGCAACTGAAGTTATATGTCATTTCCGGCACACCCCAGTCTGAATTGCTTGAGATTGTGAATAGGAGGTGTATGACAGACTATTTTCAGGAAGTATTGGGATCGCCCACTAAAAAGCCGGATCATGTGCGGCGCATACTGGGTATAAACAACTTCTCACCGGAAAAATGTATTTTTGTGGGAGATGCGTTAACTGATCTAAACGCAGCCCGGGAAACAGGTACACGTTTTATCGGCATTCAGGGTGAAGTCACATTCCCGGATGGGACGATTGTTCTACCGGATTGTAAAGGGTTGGAAACAGAAATTAAGTCCATAATATAAACAGAACACCAATATAGAGGGTTCGATAAGATGATGAAAACCGCATTACTGGCGGTTATTAATTATTTTCAAAAGGAAGGTATATGAAATACGATGTAGTTGTTATCGGTTCAGGGCCAGGAGGGTACGTTTCTGCGATTCGGTGCTCTCAATTGGGAATGAAAACACTGTTGGTAGAAAAAGATAAAACCCTGGGAGGAACCTGCCTCAATGTCGGTTGTATTCCCACTAAAACCCTGCTTGAAATGACAGCCCATGTTTACGACGCTAACAAGCAATTCAAGAAAATAGGTATTGAGATTGGAGAGGTAACAGTCGACTACCCTAAAATGCTCTCACGCAAGGAAACAGTCATCCGGCAAAACGTCAAAGGGATAAGTGCGTTGCTTAATAAAAATGGTGTCGATGTCAAGAATGGACGGGCTTCATTTGAATCTACAACAGCGATCAAACTAACTGAAGGAGAGGACCGGGGGGCATCATTCGAGGCTGATAAGTTTATTCTGGCTACAGGATCTGAACCAGCTTCTTTGCCATTTGCCCGCTTTGATAACCAGCGTATTCTTTCATCTTCAGATATGCTGTCATTACAAGAAATCCCGGAATCGTTGGTCATTATTGGAGCTGGTGTTATAGGTCTTGAAATTGGCACTATTTTTACAAGATTGGGCACCAAGGTGGAAGTCCTGGAAATTGCAGACTCCGTATTGCCCAATTTTGACGGAGGATTGTGCAAAGAGTTGCTGCGATCCCTGAAAAAACTCGGTCTGAAATTTAAATTTAACTGCAGGGTAGAAGAGGTATCCAATTCAGGACAAAAAGTTCGAGTCAGGGCTGCAGATAACAAAGGTAATCCCATTGAACTGGAATCCGATTATTGTATGTCGGCGACAGGCAGGAAACCTTATGTAGAAGGATTAAACCTTGAAACTATCGGCGTTGAGGTGAACCCAAACGGTTCAATCAAAGTGAATGAAAACCTGCAGACGTCTGTTGACACTATCCATGCCATTGGAGATGCAACAGGTGGTATAATGCTGGCTCACAAGGCTTCAGAAGAAGGGATCTACCTGGCAGAATTGTTTGCGGGAAAAGACAAAAAAATCGACTACAAGGCAATTCCTTCGGTCGTTTATACCTCACCGGAAACGGCCAGCGTGGGATACACAGAGGAAGAACTGGTCAAACAGAATGTTCCGTATAAATCAGGAATCTGCCAAAACAGGGCCTTGGGAAGGGCACATACCGCGGATAAGCTGGATGGTTTTGCTAAAGTTCTGATACACGAAACCGACCAAACACTTCTCGGACTGCATCTTGTGGCACCCCATGCCTCAGAGATGATCGGCGAGGCTGTGATTGCCTTTGAACAAAAACTGACCGCCGATCAACTCGTTCATACCAGTCACGCCCATCCAACCTTTCTTGAAGCAATTAAAGAAGCCTGTCAGGTTGCCGTGGAAGGACGTGGTATACATGCGATTTAAGATTCGATTTTAAATGCATATTCCCGGGTTACCCAAACCCGGGGTGACCCGGATAAAAGGTTCAAAAGCAAGGTTAAAAGCCGTTTCTGACTGATAGCCTAATCGGTTTCCCAGCTTCACGCAGGGGGACATTTTCTCTTGTTATCCACTTCATTTCTTTACAAAACCCCGGCTCTTTCATATTAAATATTCTGGGTCTCAGGTTGCTCAAATAATCCTAACAAAATTGGGTTTGGGTAGAGCGGGTCAATGCTTATTCGTTTACTTCTTGAAAAAATCACTCAATCGAGTGATGATTGAAACCGCGATTGAGAAAAGTCTAATTTATACATGGAGGAAAAGCGATGAGTATTAAAGGGACGAAAACAGAAAAGAACCTGTTAAAGGCATTTGCCGGAGAATCACAGGCACGCAACCGATACACTTACTTTGCAAGCCAGGCAAAAAAAGAAGGTTTTGTCCAGATTTCCGCTATATTTGAAGAAACTGCAAATCAGGAAAAGGAACATGCCAAGCGATTTTTCAAGTTTTTGGAAGGCGGCGATGTCGAAATAACCGAATCCTACCCGGCCGGAAAAATCGGTACAACCCTGGAAAACCTTGATTCTGCCGCTTCAGGTGAAGAATGCGAATGGCAAGAGCTTTATCCCGGTTTTGCCAAGGTGGCCAGGGAAGAGGGATTTGAAGATATTGCCCGAGTATTTGAATTTGTCTGTGTAGCGGAAAAATGGCATGGGGAACGATACCGCGCTCTACAAGAAAATATTAAAAATGAAGCCGTATTCAAAAAAGCAGAAAAAACTATCTGGCGCTGCAGAAATTGTGGCTATATTCACGAAGGCAATTCAGCTCCGGATGCCTGTCCAGCCTGCGCTCACCCCCAGGCACATTTTGAAGCTTCAACGGGATTAATAGCGTTATAGAATCCCGAACTCAAGACTATAACCCGATCAATAATTATATGCGTCTTTCCGTATTTGGTATCGGCAAAACGATCATTAAACAACAGTAATCCCATATGCACATATTTGACCAGGGAATAGAACCAAAAAAGACCAGAGAAAGAGAGGACGGAATCCGGGTACACACAGTCAGGATTTCCGATGGTTTTCTGGTACAGGGCACACCAAACGGCGGTTATTTGATGGGGTTACTGGCTCGTCAACTCTTAAGCCAAAGCGATAAAACCTCGACACCGATTATCACTGTTAACTTTTTAACCAAGGCTAAACCGACAGAATCAGCAGAAATCGTCACTCGTGTGATCTCCCGTTCAAAACAGTTCAATCGCTACGAAGCCAGGTTGCTTCAGGAAGGCAAGGAAATTCTGTGGTCTACGGGAACATTTGTGGCAAATGATCTGGAATGCAGTCTGGATAAATACGAAGAACGTGCTATTGATGTAGCACCCCGTTCAGAGTGTTTGGAAATCCCAAACATGTCCAATTTCAGTATCTATGACAACATGAAAGTGTTACTGGAACCAAAAAGTCTGGCCTGGGTGAATGGAGAACTGGGTGATAAATCTGAAATCAAAGGTTGGATAAGCTTTCGTGAAAAGCGTGAGTTTGACCTATGTGGTGTGCTGCTGGCTTCCGATACCTTTCCGCCACCGATTTTCGTGACGGAAGGCCCTATTGCCTGGGTTCCCACGGTGGAAATGTCGGTTAATATTCGAAATCTGCCCGTAAGTGAATGGTTGAAATGTCGATTCAGAACCAGGCACATTACCTGCGGGTTGCTGGAAGAGGATGGCGAACTCTGGGATGAAGCAGGTAACCTGGTTGCAATTTCCCGGCAAATAGCGCAATTTCGTAAATCCAGCTGAAGCCTAATCAATTGTCGCTAGTCGTGTTGATCCCTTGAAATAGAGGTTACCTTACCGCACACTCGCCTTTTTATCCTGATTGCGCGAAGCTCAGGCGTGAACATAACACTGACTGTGCAAAAATCATTTACTTGACAAATAACTTTTCAATTGAGATTTTTTTAAACATACCGGACGGTAGGTCTTTAACCTCTAATCAGCTAGTTATGGCAGATAAGGATACACGGAACCTGATTATTAAAAGCTCGCTCGTGTTATTTCTGGAGCGTGGATACGATCATGTAAGCCTGAATCAGATTGCAGCCAAGGCAAAAATCACCAAGGGTGGTATTTATCATTATTTTAGCAGCAAAAAGGATCTTTTTTTTGAAGTAGCCAACCAGTTTTCGATTGCTTCGGAACGTTGGTGGATGACATCGGTCCACAGGCAGGATTCCTTTGATTCCATAAAAAAGGTGGCCAAAGAGATATTTGAATCACTGGATGAAGTTCCTGATATTTTTTACGAGCTATCCGGCGGATTGGCAGACGCCAAGCGTGGGTATTTTACCCTGATGCTGGATGGTGTTCGCAGGTTTCCTGAGTTGCTTCAACAAAGAGAAAAACGGGCTTCACAATCTCAACTGGCAAAAAATGCTGAAGCCGCATTTTTGCAGTCGCAAGAAAAGGGAGAGGTCCGCAAGGATATCACCTTCGATTCGTTTTATTTCATGCTGACATCAGCTGTTGAAGGTGCCCTGATCGTCAGCATGCTTAATCCTAACATCGATTTGGATAAATACGGGAAAGAGATGTTCAATCTTTTTTGGAATGGTGTTTGTTGATGTTTTGCTGGTTTTTATGGGTTTGAAATGACTGTTGGTAGATTCTTAAGCTGCTTGATGAGCAACGAGTTGCCCATCCTACTAAATGGTATGAAGCAGACCGATATTTTATATAAAGGATTTTTCTTTTTATATAATCATACCTACCTACCAGTAGGTTTTTAATCATTTGCTATGATAACTTCTTTTGGGTAGCTGAACGATGCAACCTACCTACTGGTAGGTTTTTAATTGACGGACAGAAGGCAATTAAAATGAGGAAACCATGTTAAAAAACAAAAATCTCAGTTTGCTTATATTTGGTAGAGCGACATCTACATTTGGCGACATCTTTTTAAAAATCGGAATCTCTCTTTATCTTCTTAGAATTACAGGATCGGCAGCAGTGTTTGGATCAGCTCTGGCGATAAGCATTTTGCCCATCATTCTAATCAGCCCCTTCAGCGGTTTAATTGTTGACCGGTTTGACCGAAAAAAAATGCTGATATCGTTGGATTTGATTCGATTTTTGGTTCAGACGATATTTATCATATTGTATTTCTTTAACTATTTACCTGTTCCCGTTTTGATCTGTTTATTGGTGTTTTTCGCACTAGGGGAGGTTTTATTTGAAGTAACGATTGTGTCTGTTTTTCCTTCAATCGTTTCCAAGGAAAAAATTGTAGCCGCCAACACAGCTGACCAAACTGTTTTAAGGCTGGTTCAAGTGGTTACCCCGTTTGCGGCAGCATTCGTATTTGAAGGGGCAGGGCTGGGAGTTATTTTTATCCTGAATGCAGTGACATTTTTAGGATCGGCTGTCTCTGAATCGTTTTTGAAGCTGGAAAAAGCTGTAAAGTCAGTCTCACAATCAAAATTAATAAATAGTATCAGGGAAATAACTTCTTTGTTTAAAAAAGATATACGGTTGAGTTCTCTTGTTTTTAACGGAATGTTGACGCATATATTCCTGTTTCCTTTCACCATGGTGGGGGTTCCCTATTTAATAGTCACATATTTCAAGCAGCCGGGTCATCACTACGGATTGGTTGAGTCATCCGCTACAGCAGGAGCAGTGGCTGCACTGCTGATTGTTTCAACTATTAAAAACAAAGAGCGGATGTCGTTACATATAGGGATCGGCATCGTAGGGATGATTATGGTATCATTCGGTTACATGCTGCTTTGGAATCAATCCTTTGTTGACACAATGGGACAGCAGTCATTTGGAATCGCTGCATATTTTTCGGTTCTGGCATTTTTAATGTCGGCGGTATTAAGCTATTACCTGGTATTTTATCGTTCGTTTTACCAGACGAATGTACCTGGCGATTTGCTGGGGCGTTATACAGCCGTTTCGATGCTACTGCTCTCTACCGGACGTATGGCAGGGTTTCAGCTATTTGGACAGTTGTTTGACAGCAAGTCGTTAGTTTTGCCCGTTGCTGTGCTGATGGGAGGTATGCTGTTAAAGCTGCTCACACATATCCCCTTTTTACTTGCAGAAAAAAAGGAGCGCCGAGTCGCCTTGAACCCGGCATCAATGAGTGTTAATTAGAGTTGTTCAATACCTCTAGCTTTTTGGACCGATCATCTTCTCCGGAACAACCCATTCCTTGAACTGTTCTTCAGACAGCAGTTCTAGTGCCAGCGCCGCTTCCAGAAGAGTTGATCCATCCTGATGGGCTTTTTTGGCGATTTTAGTGGCATTGTCATAACCGATATGGGGATTCAATGCCGTTACGAGCATCAGGGATTCATCGCGCAGTTTCGCGATTCTTTCTTCATTGGCTGTAATGCCTGTCACACACTTATCGGTGAAGCAGCGGCAACCATCTGCAAGTAACCCAATCGATTGCAGCAGGTTATAGATCATCACAGGTTTAAATACGTTCAGCTCAAAGTGACCATTTGAACCGGCTATAGTGATAGTAGTATGATTACCCATCACCTGGGCCGATATCATGGTCAAGGCTTCACATTGGGTAGGATTCACCTTTCCGGGCATAATCGATGAACCGGGTTCATTGGCCGGAAGACTGATTTCTCCAATGCCGCAACGCGGTCCGGAAGCCAGAAAACGAATATCGTTGGCTATCTTCATCAGGCTCACAGCGACGGTATTTAGTGCTCCGCTGGCCTCAACAACCGCATCGTGAGCCGCAAGTGCTTCGAATTTATTTTCCGCTGTTACAAAAGGTAGTTTTGTAATGTTAGCGACCTGCTTCGCAAATTTTTTATCGAATCCCCTGATAGAATTGATCCCTGTTCCCACGGCGGTGCCGCCTTGGGCTAATTTGTACAAAGCCGGCAAGGTATTTTCTACCCTGCGGATCGAGTTCTCCAATTGTGTTGTGTAGCCCGAGAATTCCTGCCCCAAGGTCAGCGGAGTAGCGTCTTGGGTATGGGTCCGACCGATTTTCACGATCTTTTCAAATGCTTTGGATTTTGCATTCAGTTCACTATGCAGATGTTTTAATGCAGGCAGTAACCGGTGAGTAATCTCCTCAACAGCTGCGATGTGCATGGCCGTTGGAAAGGTGTCGTTAGATGACTGCCCCATATTGCAGTGATCATTGGGATGCACAGGATCCTTACTGCCAATCTCACCTCCCAGGATCTCTATGGCTCGATTGGCGACCACCTCGTTGCTGTTCATATTGCTCTGCGTGCCGGAGCCGGTCTGCCAGACGGAAAGAGGGAAATGGTCATCGAGTTTTCCTTCTATCACCTCTCCAGCAGCCTCCATGATTGATTGAGCGATTGTTTTATCCAAAATGCCAAGATCCATGTTTACCTTTGCTGCACTCTGTTTGATGATTCCCAGGGCGCGAATCAGAGGTTTGGGCATGGTTTCTTCTCCGATCGGAAAGTTTAGCAATGAGCGAGCTGACTGGGCTCCGTAGTATTTATCAGCGGGTACTTTTAACTCACCAAATGAATCACTTTCTGTTCGATATGTTGTCATGCTGTCCCCATGAGTTGTAAACGGAAAATTGTGAAACCGTTATCCAGTCTTGTGTCAGATGTCGGAATTCAGCTTGAAGGTTAACATGCTGTCAGCCGTCAGCTTTTAACTTCGGACATTACAATTGCAAGCAAAAAACCGGCTGAGAGCTGATCGCTGAAAGCACTGAACTTCGATGTAGCAAGCTGCTTTCAAAGCGTTTATTGGTATGGGTTAAATTGGTTTTCGTTTAGGCTCTAAATACATTGTGGGTTGTTACATGTTATTGAACACAACCCTCAGTCCCCGCGAAAGGGCAGCGGGGAACACACTGTTGTGCGTTTCAGCCGGAAACACATAGCTGTTTATGGTGAGTCCCGCATAATTCCTCGATTTTAATTTATCAACAAACTGCCTCATTTGACTTACCATCGGGCAGATTTTCGGATTTTCCCATCTTCCAATGGAGTAAAAGACATTTGCGTTAAGTGAGGTATTGCCGGCCGCATAGTTGTTTTCAAGCTTAAAAATCATCTTATCGTCCCACCACAGGGAAGGGCTTACCAAAATATATCTTTGAAAAACAGAAGGGTTCGTGAAAAGGGCGTAGGTTCCAAACAACCCCCCGGCAGAATGCCCTACAATGGTCCGATCCTGCTTTTTTGCTCTGTAGTTGGTCTCAATAAAAGGTATCAGTTCGCTGCTAATGAACGATAAGAACTTTTCTGCTCCTCCGAGCCCTTTTTTAATTTTTTGCCCTACTCCGCAAACACCCATGGCAGCTTTTGTTGGAGTGTAATCTCTCATCCTGTTTTTTCGGTACACTGTTAAATCTTGATTGGCACCGAAATAAGCTATGCTGACCACAATCAGTTTGGGGAGATCCCTACGATCAACATAGTGTTCAATTGTGTTGTGAGCGATAGCAAAAGAATAGTCCGCGTCAAGTGTATAGATAACCGGATACTTACTTTTTTCCTGGTGGTAGACCCTGGGTAGGCTGATGTAGAGCTTGTAGTTTATGTTTGTAATCTCGGAATTTATTGATCGGACTTCAGTATTGGGAATGTGGAACGGTGGAAAGCTGTTTTGTTTATCTTTTCCGCTACCCTGTGAATAAGCGGTAATGCCGATTGACAGGAACGATGCCAGCAAAAATGATAATTTGAACGCAAAAGTGGTTTTTTTCATGGTTCTCTTAGAAAAGTGAATGCCTTGGCAAGATCCCTTTCTTCATTTTGTGGCTACAACACAATGAAAAGTTAGCTTGCCTTTTGATTTTGATTGAATTCTGACTCCGGATGAAAAACCGGAGTCAGTCAACAGGGATTGCACATTCTCCGGAGTGTAAATAGTGAATATATCCTCGTTCAATTTCCTTTGTTTCAGTTGCTTATGATCCTCAAGGGCAACGATAAGGATTCCCCCGGTATTCAATAGACCGGCTGCCTTCTGTACGGTTTTTTGAGGATCTTTCCAGAAATAGATGGTATTCACTGTAAACATTTTATCGAACAGGTCCTCATTAAAGGGATGGACATCAAAATCTCCTTCAATGATGCCGACTCTTCCATTGTTGAGATGTTTTTTATTTCTCTTTTTGGCCATTGAAACCATGGTAGTTGAGAAGTCAATACCTTCAAAATAATCACCATCGGTTTTACTTGCCAATGTGTTCAGCATTTTGCCGGTGCCACAGCCAATTTCAAGAATACGATCGGTGGCCCCGGGGGTAAGTATATCGAATACAAAATTGTTTAAGTAATCATTTCCAATATCGAATATTCTGGACATGATCAATCGACCAAACACCCCCGATGGTTTCCGTGCCTGCTTGGAAAAAAAGTTTTAAAGTTCATTTACCCATTACTCTTTTCAGTCCCATTAAAAAAAAATCGATTTTATCGGCCCGGATAGCCCGGCTCAAATCTTTTAGTACATGATGACGCATCCTTAACTTACTTTTTTGATGGGCTCCTAAATCCAAGGCAGCAAATTGTTCAGCTTTCTGCAGCGCTGTTGTTTGGAGCTCATTTTCCGGTACTACTTCATCCAAAAATCCGGCTTCTACTGCTGTTGTCGGATTGTACTGCCGGGAAAGCAATACCGCCGTGTTGAAATGTGCTGGTTTTAAACGCTGGCGACAAATTTCAATAGCAGAATGAGGAACCGTCAATCCGATTTCTACTTCGTTGGCAACAATTTTAAATTCCCCTTCCGTTCCAACCCGATAATCGCCTGAAAGCAGCAAAAATGCACCCATGGCGATAGCATGTCCGTTGCATGCGATAACAACCGGTGTTGGAAATCCCAATAGTCTTTTGGAAAGAGTAAACCCGCCGATCAGCATTTTGAAGGTGTTTACCACACCGGTTTTCAAAATGTTTAAGTCAAACCCGGCACTGAACACATCGTTTTTACCGGTTAGAACGACCACGGCATTCGCCTTTTCAGCCCTGTCCAACGCCTGGTTTAACTGAAGCAGCATTGTTGGGGAAATCAAGTTGTTTTTCCCGTCATCCATTTTGATAACGGCAACCGATCTTTCGATTGAGTAATGAACAATAGATTCGGTATGTTTTTCAGTCATTTGTTTTTTTTCTTCAATCCTTTGGCCTTGGCCTGGTTCGATTCGTTGATATGCACCAAATGATGCCTGATCAGAGGCATAAAGATTATTCCCGCTACATTTTTGTTTCCCCAGAAATCAACCAGCCATTCCGCTTCCGGATGCCTGGCCACAGCTTTTTCGTGAAAAATTCGTTCTAAATCATCCCTGGGAAACTTCCTGTTGAAATCACTATATGAAAGACCTTCTAATATTTTTTGAGTCTTTCTACCAACCTCCATTCTGTATTCTTTTAATGCATCAACATCGATTTTCTCGCTGAACGATAAAATCTCCGATGTTGAAAGCTGATTGCCGGTATCCGAAATCGAGGAATTGATCCTTTTCTTCCAATCTTCATCCAGAATTTGACTGGACCTGTCAATCAACAAACTGGTTGTGATATCTTCGATCCGTGTTGAATGCCAGGTTCCATAGACAACAGTCCTACCTTTTTTATTCACCGCTGTTTTAGCAATGCTTTCGCTCAAGCCGTCCCACAAATCATCCTCATAGGTTCGTTCGTTTATTCCACTCATTTGGGAGACATGAACCGACGAGTGCAGATAAAGAGATAGCTTAATCGATTCCTTATGTTTTGATTCTGTTTTAATGATACTTTTCAGATATTTAAGTTTTTCGTTAAACGGTTTGGTTTCCATTTAATTGTCTGCTATCCCAATTTTAAAAAAAAACTCATTGAGTACAAACGACCGGCTTCAAAGAACCTTGTCTTGTGTAGGACGATCCTAAAACACCGGTAAAGTATGATCCAACAGCCGCGATTGCAGTCCACTGCAGTCAATTGCCGAGCTTTGCTTGTCATAGTGAATCAGGTTTTATCCCAATCCCCATTATGTGAGGACTTGCACCGATAATACTTCTGTCACTTTCTATCGTTCTCAT
>JAKSDL010000691.1 GCA_022360105.1 Pseudomonadota bacterium | reverse complement strand
TCCGGCCTTTTCAAAAAAATGCTGGCCCTCGTCCGACAGGATAAAATCCAGGTAGTAGTCGGCCAGTTCTCGATCTTCAGCATGTTTCATCACACCAATTGTAAAGGTTAATGGTGGTCGTGGAAAAAATGTTTCCGGAATGTCGAACACCTCCAATCTGTTTTGGAAAAGCGGCATCCGGGCGATGCGCTGCTCTACCACGGAAACATCGCCTTGCCCTTCAAGCATGGCTGCTATACTTTGCTGAACACAGCTTGTTTTCACGGTGCAGTTGCCGATCGCGCTTTCCAGCATACCCGCCTTTTTCAGCAGTCCGGATACGGCGCTTCCACCCGGAGGAGAAGCGCCGGGTGCCAAAACAACCCGGACACCCGGTTTGCCCAGATCGTTGAGATCGGAAATGCCGGCCGGGTTGCCCACCGGAGTCACCATCACATATTTGGTAAAGCACAAAGGTTTGAAGTAAATCATTTTATCCGCCTTGCGAAGCTTTTGAGCCAGGCCCAGAACTCTGCCGGCAAAGACTTCTGTGGTCGCCGACCCCAAAAGAGACTTGCCGAGCGCAGCCGCAAAGGCACCGGTATAGTTGATTTTAATACCCGTTTTAGCCAGAAACCTCTGGTTTGCCGGTATAAACGCCTCAGCCAATCCCCCGCATGACCAGACTTGAAGGTGATCTCGGTCAAAATCGGCTTTCAACCTGACCGGTAATGCGGCTCCTGCGGTTGCCATCGCAGTAGCGGCAATGAATTTCCTACGACTTAATTGACCCTTTTCGCTCATGTTATCTTCTTTTCTTGAATGTCCTTCACCTGCTTTCAAACGATTAACCCCGGAAAAGCCTGATCAGTCGATGAACCTTTCGGTAATGACAGGCAAGCTTGAATGGGGTCATCGGGAAGTAAAAACATCGTAAGTCCACAATCATAGGATAACGATCCGCAAACTAGCAAATTGATAATATTGATATGAGATACTCGCAATCATAGAAAATCTCTATCTGGGTAACGTGCCACACCAACTCGCCAAACCCCTTTACCCCCAATACTCTCCATATCTATTGCTACACTTGCTGTAACTGCATCAAATTGTTGCTATTTATTTGTTTGTTAACCGTAATCTCTAATCAAGGTGTGACAGCATTTGTTTCCGATATTTTACCTTGGCAATCTTTGCCATTGTTAGTAATGTTGATTTAAGACTTAACAAAAACTCAAAAGGAGAAAAATTATGGCCACTTTGAATATTTCGTTACCTGAAAAACTTCGGGAGTACATAGATTTGAGAGTTGGGAGTGGTGAGTTTCAGAGCGCGAGCGATTATCTAAGAGATTTAATCAGACATGATAAGGAAAGACTTGAACGCTTGTTGGACGAGGGAATTGATAGTGGTAAATCCAGGCCACTTAATCTTGACTCTATCAGAAAAAAAGCGCGAAAAGCTCTTGAAACAAAACAAGGTGAATAATGGCGCGTATAATAGTAACACCTGCCGCCGAGAACGATCTCACAGATATCTGGTTATTTATTGCGAAGGACAATCCACAAGCAGCAGATAGGGTTTTTGAGGCAGCACAAACAACGTTCGACAGCTTAATAGAACAGCCAAAAATGGGGAAAATATTTGAGTCAAAGAGAAAGAAACTAAAAGATATTCGTTTCTTTCCTATTGGCGACTACCCCAAATACATTGTCTATTATCGGGAGATCAGCAATGGGATTGAAGTAGTTCGGGTTCTTCATTCTCGCATGCTTAGAGAAGACCCTTTGGAAAGCTGACTCGCTTTCGGTGACACTACAAAAATATAGCTATTTTAATCCATATCTCGAAATGGTACTAAATGGATAAAATAAAGTCGGTTCTGATCTATTTACATTTAATCCAATCTGACACCGCCCCTCCTCGCTAATGACCGACTTTATTGACTTTTGCCTCCTTCACCATATACCACAAATACTCTCACTATCTATTGCTGCGCTCTCTGTAACTGCATCAAATTTTAGCGATTCATTTGTTTATTAATCGTAATCACTATTCAAAGTGTGACAGCATTTTGCGAGGCTTCCTTTCAATATGCCAATGCTAACAATGTGCCCCTTTTGTCTTGGGTTAACTCTTTTAGTTTTACGACTCGTTCAGCCAACCATTCCAGTTGCT
>JAKSDL010000732.1 GCA_022360105.1 Pseudomonadota bacterium | reverse complement strand
TATCGGCAAGGCAATGGAAAAAGGAATGGGCAAAAAGTTTTTCGCGGTTGACGCTGTTCTCAACCAGCAATCGCAAGTACTGGCTGTTGAAGCTGGCGAGCTGGGAGCTGTCGAGAAAGCGACCTGGCCTGTAGCCGACAGTCGAACCCGGGTTCATCTGGACATGGACGAACCGGCAGATGTGCTGATTATGGGGGTGCCACGCAACTTTCACTACGGCCCCGGAATGGGCTCCAATCCCATCTTGATGAGTCTGGCAATTGGCGGACAGCTCTCCAGATGCTGGAACGCGTTTCGACCCGGCGGCGTCATCATAGCAACGGCAATCTGTGATGGTTGGTTTAATCCTAACTGGTTTCCCTCTTACCAAACAACCTATGAGGCCCTCCAGGCCTACTGCACACCAACCGAATTCCTGGTATCAAAAGATGCCGAGCAGATTTCGGAAGACTACGGATACCGATATCTTTATTCCAACTATTACGCCTATCATCCGTTTCATGCCATGTCGATGATCAGCGGCGGTTCGGTACCCGCTCTTCAGTCCGGTGCAGTCTATCTTGTTGGGGCCAAAAAACCGGTCTATGCACGCGGTATGGGCTTTATTCCGGTTTCAACGTTCAAGGAGGCCATGTGCTTAGCTGAAAAACGTTTAGGTAAGAATCCAAGGGTGCTTTGCACACCACGATGCTTTACATCCGGTGTCTCGCCGCATCTTTACTTGAAGGAATAGGAACGGAATTTTGAACAACAGGTAACGAACGGAATAAAAACATAAACTACAACTACTAACAACGTTAAAGGAGGAACCATGCCTCGATTTGCATTGGTTGTTAAACTGAAACTAAAACCGGGTTCATCGGAGACTTTCATTCCGCTGATCAAGGAAAATCAACGTTTATCACTGGCCAACGAAGAAGGATGTCGAAATTTTATTGTGATGAAGAACCTGGAAGAAGAGGATACCTATCACTTTTACGAAGAGTATGACAGCCTGGAAGCGTTTAAGATTCACCAGAACAGTGATCATTTTAAAAGATACTTCGCTGTCGCCAAGGATTTAATGGTTGAACGCCTGTGGCATCGCAGTGAAGTGGTAGAATAAGATCATGAGTCGATGGGTATCAGCCACCATCCCGGTACTTCTGTGCCACACTCGGGCACTTGGCCCTACCTGGTATCCTGGGTAGATTGCCCTTTGTTACGTTCTCGCAAATTCCGGCTGATGCTAATCTGCCCAAGTATTGACCGATTACGTCCCATGACTGATGGGCAATTGGTTTTGGCTTGATTGATAAGACTTGATGTTTTGCGCGTTGACCATAGAAACGGAGTAAAAAAATGAAAGGACTGAAAGACAGCGTTGCCATCGTAACCGGAGGTGCCAGAGGCATTGGCAAAGCGATTGTAAACAGGTTGGCGTCCGAAGGAGTTAAGGTTGTGATTGCCGATATCCTGGAAGATGCTGCTGAAGAAACCTGCGCGGAAATTAACAACGCGGGTTATACCGGAGTCGCATACAAAGTAAACCTGAGGCAGGTATCGCAAATCAACAAACTGGTGGACTTTGCCGTTGAAACCTACGGTACGGTGGATATTCTGGTCAACTGCGCCGGAATCCAGATTAGAAATGCGACAGTCACTTTTTCTGAGGAGGATTGGGATGCCATCAACGATGTTAATCTCAAAGCCCAGTTTTTTGCTTGTCAAGCTGCCGGAAAAATCATGCTTGAAAAGGGAAAAGGATCCATTGTCTGCATATCGTCCGGAACAGCCATGCGATACACATCCCGCAGGTCTCCGTACAACATTACCAAGGCTGCGGTCAATGCACTGGCAGGCGCACTGGGCAATGACTGGGCTCGATACGGGGTTCGCGTAAATGCTGTGGCGCCGGGATGGTCGGCCACCGAGATGGTAAAGGATGGCTTGAGATTGGGCGTTATTGAGGAGAAGGATATTCTGCCGATGGTTCCCGTTAACCGGTTCATGGAACCAAGTGAGATAGCCGATACGGTGTGCTATCTGGCGTCCGATGAATCATCCGGAATCGTCGGACAGACGATTTATGTAGACGGCGGCGGCAGCCTGCGCTGTATTCCCGAAAAAAATGACTTCGCTTACGACGAATAAGACAACGGCTAGCTGGAGATCAATCATGAGTATTTCAAAAGAGGATATTAATCCGTACGAGGTTGCCAATCGCATCAGGAAGCGGGTGCTTGAACTTGCTATTGCCAATAGGGGCGGCAACCTCAGCCAGGTGTGTTCATCGGCGGAAATCATGGCAACCCTGTATACCAGGATCATGAATATCACCGAACTTGATGAACCCCTGATGCCAGAGAAGTTCGCCGGAGCCCCCGGTGCCACCAACAAAAACAGCTTTACCGGTGATAATTTTAATGGCATTCGAGGGTCTGAATACGACCGGTTTTATCTTTCCCCATCCCAGTATTCTGTAGTGCTTTACGCTACCTTGGTTGAAGTGGGCAGAATGAAACCTGAAGGATTTCAGCTTTTCGGCAAAGACGGTGAAGTGGTCGAACATATTGGCGAATCCCACTCCCCGGGAATGGACATCAACGGGGGTTCCCTGGGGCAGTGCATCAGCCAGGCGGCCGGGATTGCGTTGGCCAGGAAGTTGAGAGGGGAAACCGGCAGAAATGTGGTTTTTCTGGGTGATGGTGAACTGCAGTTGGGGCAAACCTGGGAAGCGGTACAGGCCATGTGCTTTTATAACCTGGATAACATGATCGTTATTGTGGACCAAAACGGGCAGCAGTGCGATGGGAAGATCAGCGATGTCATGGATACACCGCCGCTGGAAAAACGGTTTGAGGCGTTTGGAGCCAGGGTTTATGTCGTTGACGGGCACGATTGTGATGTTATGACGGCTGTTGCCAACCAGCAGCCGAACGGCCAACCGATAGTGATCATGGCCCGGACCAATCCTTACCAGGGAATGGACGTGATCCGGGAAAAGGCGCCGCGCATTCATTTTATCGGGATGAGCGACAACGATATCCCTAAATACGAAGCATGCCTTGCTCAATTGTAACAATTATTCAGGAGAACACCATGCAAAGAGAAATCAAAGTGTATGATCGAAGTTTTGTTAAATGGGCAAAGGACAAACCCGAGGTGGTCGCACTGTCTGCAGACCTGACTGGCGGATGCGAACTTCGCCAGTTCCAGGCGACCTATCCGGACAGATTCTATTCGATGGGGATAGCCGAACAGAACATGCACAGCTTCGCGGGAGGGATGGCCAGTGAAGGATACATTCCTTTTGTTCATACCTTTGCCGTCTTTATCTACAGGCGGTCGTTGGACCAGATCAACATGTCCATCGCTCATCCCAATGCCAAGGTCCGGCTCATCGGATCGGTACCCGGTGTAACCTCCCCCGCGGGTGCTACCCATCAGGCGATCGACGATATTGGCGTGATGAGAACCGTGCCGAATATGACGATTTTGGAATGTGGCGACGCAACGGATGTGGAATCCCTGTTCAGCGTCACGGAAGAGATTGACGGACCCGTTTACGCCCGGATTCTGAGAGGTGAGATTCCCAGGTTATTCGATACGCCGATGAAACTGGGTGAATCCCGCGTTCTCAGTAAGGGCAAGGATATTGTGCTCCTATCTTCGGGTGTTTGTACCGAGGAAGCAATGAGGGCGGTCGGGGTATTAAAGGAAAAAGGGATGTCCGTCCAGCACCTGCATGTTACCTGCATGAAGCCGTTTAACGATGAGAAGATGATGGAAGCCATTGCCGAATCCAAATACGGTGTGGTGACCATGGAAAACCATAACGTG
>JAKSDL010000515.1 GCA_022360105.1 Pseudomonadota bacterium | reverse complement strand
TCATTCTGCAAAAGTTGAACCACAGTAGCATTCGGTTATTGCGCTGTCAATAAAATGAGAAAAGGCTAAGTCTTGTTTTCTGGACTGCTGACACGTTTTAAGACAGACATTGCCCGGAATTGAATACCTGGTTCTAACAGGTAAACCTCGAAAAGCACTAATTTACTGAATAGTTAATGCGCAGCGTGGCTCAGCTGCGCAAACGATTCGTTTGCAGAGGATTACCTGCTGCAGCTGAACGAAGAAGTGACACCGCCAAAGATACCCATGGGCGATAGAATTTAAGCTACCTCTTCTACGAGTTGCTTTTCTTTATCGGTCTCCAGCAGGCGGGAAAGTGATTTTGACATGGTGGCCAGGCTTTCGGCCTCGCCATGAGTCTTTTGCACTTCGTTTTTATTGCTTTCTGCAGCTGCAACAACCTCGTTGATGCTTTCAGTGATAACAGAGGATATGTCGGCTGTTTCCGACAGGTTTTTTGAAATGGTTTTAGTTGCCGAAAGCTGTGCGGAAGTAGATGTAGATATTTTATCCTGAAAGTCACTGATAGACTGGATAATATCGACCAATTTCTCAAGGTAGGTGGCCGACTCTTCCGTGGTGTATTGAATAGATTTGTTAATTTCGGATACATTTTCGGTTGCAGCAGAGGTCCGTTCTGCAAGGTTTTTTACCTGGTTGGCCACAATGGCAAAACCTTCACCGTGCTCTCCTGCATTTGCAGCCTCAATGGCAGCGTTAAGAGAAAGCAGTTTCAGCTGCTTGGAAGTTTGTTGAATCATATTGGTGATAATGACCGAGTCTTCCCCGCTTTTTTTCAGTTTGGACATGGATCTGGATGTTTCACCGGCGATACTGTTGCCTTCCTCTACAATCTTTTGTGCCTGCCTGGTAATATCCGCAATACTCTGCATTCGGTCTGTAGCGACCTTGATTTCCTGGGTCACCACATCAACTTTGTTTTTAATATCCTGGGATGATTTATAAACATTAACGGTTTTATCGAACGTCATGTTGGCATTTTCCTCCAGTTTGGTGCTGGTGTCTGCCAAACCGGTCGACGATTCGTTTAGTGTGATGGAATTGGTTTTGATTTGCGAAAGAATCTGTTTCAGGTTTTGAGAGACAACTTCAGCAGAATCCTTTGTGGTGGTGAGTTCATTCATCGAGGCGCCAATGGCATTTTGAAAAAGCGCTGAAGCCACAAAAAACGAGGTGAAACCGCCGAAGACAGTGATTGTCCAGCCTAACTTTTTATCTTGAGCAGAATGACTGCCTATCTGCGGAAAGGAGTAGCCTGTCCAGTGCAGGTAAAACAAAACCGCGAGACCTATGGCGATAATTAAAAACCAGACCAGTCCACCTCTTCCGGAGATCAATAACTGGGCAAACACAGGAAAAAGTAGAAGCCAGAACAATTCATCGGAGCGGGCACCACCGGTGGAAAAAATAGTTATATAGGTATTGACTGCCAGAAACAGCATAATTGCGTTCCCGTACATATTGAGGGATAGCACCCGCACTTTGAACAGCATCAGCAAAACCAGAAATGCCACTGCGGTGCCGAAATCCATTACGGCAAGCTGCGAAGATTTGAACTGCAACCACTGAAAACCGTTAATGATGACGAAGATGGTGCCTATTAAGCTAAAGCTGACAGCAATTCTTATTCTTTGTAGGGTCTGATGATTCAACCCGGAGGAATCATAAGGACTGAAAAAATTTACGAATGCCCAATAAGATCTTAAAATCATGGCTACCCCGTATTTATCACCACTTTCTGCAATGTTATTGGTTTGTATTGCCAAACTCCTTGTATCCCTTTCGATGTGATTTAACTCCTACAGAACATTTTAAAATCAGTCAAATAGATCCTTTCAGAACGCTTTGCTTTGTGGGATGATATTCCGTATCAACCTGTTCATACAGGTTATTGACTGGCCTTTAATGTTGTCGGGTTAACTGTTTGCTGTGATTATTTAAGGAAGCACTTTTTTGAAGGTGCAGCTTTGGCTTTTATGATGTGCTTTCTGGGAGCATAAATTGCTATTTTACTCTTTGATACCATGCCGGGAGCATTTGATTTGCAAGGGGTCGGCGGCTCTTCAATTGTTTGGCCTGAGCCACCTTATATCGATTTCTTTGGGATGGGGTCATGGAGATCAATTGGCGGGAAGAAACATTGAAAATGAACGCTATTTCTTCTTTTTCCAATGCCAGTTTTCATAATATTCCCAGTTAATGATTTGATTGAGGCTTTTTAGTTCCTCGGTCTTTTCATTCAGGCTATGGCGCGTGACGTCGCCGGATGAAACCATGCCAATGAATTTACCATTATTTCTAACCAGCAGGTGTCGAATTCTTAATCCCAGAAACTTATCCTGAAGCTGAATTGTCGTTTCATTATGCTCGGCATACTGCAGGTTTTTCGTCATGTAGTCTTTGATTTTTGCTGTCTCCGGAGAAAAACCTTCAATCAATACGTTTCTCAGTAAATCCCGCTCGGTCCAGATTCCCTCGATATCTTCGCTGCCCCTGACCAGGATGGCACCGATTTTATTTTTGTTCATCAGTACCAGCGCTTCCTTGATAGTAGTTTCCGGTGACACGCAGATAACATCGTGATTTTGTTCTTTGATCATTTCTTCAGCAGTCTTCATGATTTTACTCCTTAACTATGAATTCTGTTTCCCAAATAATAACAAGACTCTGTAAATGAACATTTCTACTAAATAAAATTGCAACGAAGGTGCCAGGAGCATCGTCAACGGCAACCTTGCTCTTTACAGTTTGATGGTTATTATAAGCCATTTAGAGCCATGAAACCAATCATTATTTTTAATTTGGGTAAAAAACCGAAACAAACGTTAATGGGAGTCGGATCGATCGAAGAGACCCCTGGAGTGATTGAGTTGCTCACTCTACACTACCTCTTTATAGCCATAGGGAAGCTCTATAATAAATGTGGCACCTCCTGCGTTGTTGTTTTCCACATGGATGGTTCCTTGATGGGCTTCTACCAATTCCTTGCAAATGCTTAGACCAAGACCGGTACCACCGGCCCCGGTTTTGGTTCGGCTGCTCTGGCTGAATTTATTGAAGACGGTTTTCAATTCATTTTCGGGTATTCCCACTCCCTGGTCACTGATCAGAATTTTGACGGCGGATGTCGGTTCGTGGTTGATTTCTATGGAGGTTTTGATGAAATTGATAACGATTTCGCTGTTGACAGGAGAATATTTAATGGCGTTGGACAGAAGGTTGCGCAGTACCTGCCCGATTTTGTATTCATCGCAAATGACGGTGGTTGGTAGGGTGGGATCTGCGATAGATACAGATAGTGATTTTTCTTCCAGAATTGATAACAGTTCCAAAACGGCGTCTTTGGCTATCTGGTGGATGTCGCAACGGCTCATTCGATAGACTTCTTTTCCGGCCTCCAGGCGGGATAGATCCAACAGGTTATCCAATAAGTTCATGAGCCGCTCACCGGCTTTTCGTATTTGAATAAAATAGTGTTTCTTTTTGCTGTCGTCGACTTTGTCGTACTTGTTGATTCCAAATTTGGAGTAACTCAGTATGCCGTGCATTGGTGTTCTTAATTCATGGGACATGTTTGCCAGAAATTCCGTCTTTAATTTATTTGCCAGTTCAGCTTCCTCCTTGGCTTTTTTAAGTTCTCGGGTTCGTTTTTCCACTTTGGATTCCAGGTCGTCGTAGGCTTTCTTCAATGCAGCTTCGGCTTTTTTTCTAGGTGAAATATCGATAGAGGTACTGGAAAGCGCAATAGGCTCTCCCTTGCTGTTAAAAACAGTGTTGGCAGTGACATGTACATCGAAAAGTGAGCCATCCCTGCGAATTCCCTTAACTTCTTCCGACCAGACTCCCTCCTTTTCAATGGTTTCATAAATTTCTGCTATTCTGCCGGTTACCTGCCAAAAATCCCAATACGGTTTTTCCAGAAATTCTGCAACGTTATCAAATCCCCACGCTTTCATAAAAGAAGGATTTCCAAAGATCATTTTCCCTTCAAGGTCACATGTAGCAATCATGCTAGAGGATGATTTAATAATGTTTTCATTGAATAACATCGTCTCTTCGGCTTCTTTCCTCTTGGTAATGTCCCTCAATGATGTAACCCGGACATCCTTGCCCTGGTATCGAATCAACTTGCCCCTGATTTCAGCGGAGAAAGTGCTGCCGTCTTTTCGCAGGGCTTTTACTTCATAGGGTTCTTCATGACCGGCTAGCATGTTACGTTGTACTTTTTTTCGAAACTCAGGCGCTATCCATTCGGCGGCTGGTTTTCCCATTGCCTCATTCAGGGAATATCCAAACAGCTTTTCAGCCGTCTGATTCTGGTCTGTGCAGATTCCTTTTTCAGAAAGGAATATCGCTTCAAAAGAAGCTTTCGATAATGCCTGAAACTGCTCTCTGCTCCTGTGCAGCACGTCCTCTGCCCTTTTTCTATCAGTTATATCCATTGCAATGCGGATCCTCACGAATCGCTCGTTTATCCAACGAATCACCCGATCATAATTGCGATAAAACTTTTGGTTCAGAGGGTTAATTTCTTCCCATACCCGAACACCCATAACAGGTTCTGAGGATTTTGTTCCCCCTGGTTCGATGCAATGATCACAGGGACCGTTATGATTGCAAAATACTTCCCAACAAATATTTCCCGTTAGATCCCTGCCATAAGTCTCTTTCATGTGGGCATTCATATACTGAATTTTATATGATTCGATATCGGAAACATAGATATCTGCCGGTATGCTGTCTAAGATCGTCATTAACCGACGATTGGATTCGGCCGTTTTTTCCTCGGCGATTTTTCTTTGGGTGATATCCTTGAGGTGTGCCAGGGAACGAACGACCCGGCCATTAACGTCTCTCTCGGTGATTGCGGATAACAATATCTCTGCAGTTTGTCCGTTCTTTTTTACAAATTGCAAGGGAATTTCAGTAACTGAACCGGTTTTGAACAATGCGGGAATGCTCACATTCATGGCGAATTGACGGGATTGTTCAGTCAGAAACTGAAACGATTTTCTGCCAATCACTTCATCGCGTTCATATCCCAACACATCAAGCCAGCGATCACTGACACTGAGTAGTCTGCCCTCCCTGTCGATGGAATGAAGCATCGCCGGAGTCTCATTATAAAGCCTTCTGTATATCTCCTCGCTTTTGCGTAATTCGTTTTCAATTCGGCGCCGTTCCGCATCGACCTCTGAAAAATGCAAAGCCATTTTTACAGTTACCGATAGATTTATTTCCCGGATCGGTTTGATGATGTAACCATACGGCATGGTGAGCTTTGCTTTATTGATTACAAATTCATCCAGGTGATCAATGATAAAAACAACAGGTATCGAGTAATCGGAACGTATGATTTCAGCTATTTCAATTCCGTCCTTTTTACCTTTGATGTTTATACCCATTAAAACCAGGTTTGGCTGCCCGGATTGAACCATGTCCAAAGCCTCTTCGCCGGAATGGACCACTGCGAGCAAATGATAGTTCAACTTCTTCAAATGTGTTTCGATATCTATTGCGACGATAGTCTCATCTTCTGCAATTAGAATGCTCGCTTTTCCCATGCTCGGTCACTGAAGGTTGATCAGTAATTTTCAAAGGTGATCAGTCGTTTTGGAAAAGGATCAAATCACTAACTTTTTTGCTGTAAAGAATCTCATCAAAAAATGAGGAATGCAAGAATACGATCGAATTTGATGATAGTTGAAATTTCGAGGAGGGATTTTAGAGGGTAAAGAACGGTCAAGACATGAACAAAAGTCATTTGTCTTATGTTTCATAGTTTAACATGCTGAAATAATAAGTAGAATATGGCGGAGATGTAGGATGGGCAACTCGTTGCCCATCAACCGGACTAACATTGAGGATCGAGACTTTTAGATTCAAACTTTTGAAAGGCCGTTTAACCCGCGACAACCTGTGTGAATTTTTCCTTAATCAAGGTTTCGGCCTGATCCATCATCCGATCCAGCAATTCCCGGCAAGTGGGAATGTCATGGATGAATCCCATGCTTTGTCCTGCAGCCAGAATACCGCTTTCCATATCTCCCTTTTCCAGCATCTCTTTTCCACCAAGACCTGAAACAAAGGGGATTAGATCTTCGATGGTTGTGTTTTCCCGCTTTTCATTCTCCACAGCAAGAATTTGTTCAACAACTGAATTGTGCAGAGTCCGCTCCGTATTTCTCAGGGTACGCATGATCAATCGGGTGGATAGTTCATTGTTTGCAACAAGTGCCTGTTTGACGTTGTCATGAATAGGCGCCTCCCTGGTTGCCATGAAGCGGGTGCCCATGTTGATACCATCTGCGCCCAAACCTAGAGCCCCAACCAGACCTCTGCCGTCTCCAAATCCTCCTGAAGCGACAATAGGAATTGAAACAGCATCCCGAACCAAGGGAACCAACACCATGGTGGTTACGTCATCCTCCCCGGGGTGACCGGCAGCCTCAAATCCATCAATACTTATAGCATCACAACCGATTTTCTCTGCCTTGATGGCATGTCGAACCGAAGTGCATTTGTGAATCACTTTAATTCCGGCTGATTTCAGTTGCTCCATGTAAGGCTCAGGATTTCTTCCTGCCGTTTCGATAAATCTAACTCCTTCATCTATACACACCTGGATATACGCAGGATAATCAGGTGCTCTCAGGGCTGGCAGAAAAGTGAGGTTGATCCCGAAAGGTTTGTCAGTCATGGTTCGTAGCTTATCGATCTCTTCTCTTAATCCTTCCGGCTCAGGGTAGGTCAATGCAGTCATAAAGCCGATACCACCAGCATTACCAACAGCAGCAGCCAATTCCGATCTGGCAAGCCACATCATTCCTCCTTGAAGGATGGGTCTTTCAATTCCAAACAGTTCTGTGATTGGAGTTTTTATCATCGCGAATCCTTGTGATTGTGTTATGGATTGAATGTCCTGATTTTATTTCCGTATTGAACGTGTTCATTCTAAACCCGCTTTGAACCAACAAGTCAACCTCGAATGGTTTCCTTTTTGCTGTTTATCCCTGTTTTTACCGTCAATCAACTAAACGTTGTTGGGTAAAAGGAAGGAACGGAAATAATTTTTTCTGCTTATTAAATATTCACAGCCCTTTTCAAAATACATTTGGTTTTGCCCTGAAAGGGCTGAGTTTTAAAGCCGGTGGCTTCAGCCACCGGAAACGAACCGCAGCTCTGTTGGCATCCTGCAGGGACGCTGTGTTGTGAATCAGCATGTTGGTAGCATCGTCCCTTCAGGGCTGATAAACCAGTCGATTGATCAAACCGGCGGTTAAAACCACCGGTTATAACACTTGACTCCTTCGGAGCTCATATGAGTTAAAAAAGAGTCTAAAACAGGCTGTAAACAATTTATAATCAAAAAAAACTATCTGGTTATAAATGATTGACATCCCAATCTGGAAAACCTTTAAGTCCAGGTTTATCGCTATTGATTTTCTACCAAGTGGTATTAAGCTCCGGAGGAGCGGTATAAAGTAGCCAGCGGTTTTAACCGCTGGTAGACCAATCACGCACTTTCCAGAGTTCCAGAGGAACGACACATGAATTGGATCTATCAGGTTATTGTG
>JAKSDL010000327.1 GCA_022360105.1 Pseudomonadota bacterium | reverse complement strand
CTGTTAGTTTTTTTACAAACAACCTAAAAAACTCAGAGAAACATCTAATAATCAACAATTAGCAATTGAATTCAAATATTGAAACGGCGAAGCACAGCCTGTAAATCCTAGATCTAAAATCATAAATCTACAATGTAATGTATCTCTGTGGTGAGTAAAGAATGACAATTTCGGGAAGCAAATCGCACCAGTAGAAACAAAGCTGGAATTATGCACAACACCAAACTCAAAAAAACTCTGTGACCTCTGTGTCTCTGTGGTTAATAAACTGTATATGAGTGAAGAAAAAGAAATAGAAAAGTTCCGTAACATTCTCAGATCCAAACCCACCTGGGCAGCCCTGGCAGGTAGCGAAATGGAGGAAATTCTCACCACCTACATCGGTCAGAGAGGAGCAGCCTACAAGCTGGAAGCCCAGCGTATGGCCCAGGAGATGTTTATCAACCTGGCATTTAACCGGGAATCGATCATGGCTCGCGCAGAGGACGAAGGTTATATTCCCAATATGCCGCAACCCTTTGAAAATGAGATCACCATTCAAAACCTTGGCAACGCTGCAGTGCATGTGGCGGACAAACAGGCTTTTGTTTCCGACGAAATGGTTCACATGGTCGTGAATCATCCGGACAATCTTATTCTGGAGCCCGGTGCTTCACAAACGGTCAAGGCTCAGCAGCTTTCCAGGGAGATTATAGATCAAACAGCAGTTGGGAACGATTTCGAAGAATTCATCCTGGGCGGAATGGATGACGATGATGTGTTCACTATCCACAACTTCAGTGTCAATTTTACTATCGATGGTATAACCGAAACCTGGGAGAACCGCCAGAACTTCAGGAACACGGATGGTACTTCAGAGGTTTATCACACCTTTTACAAAATGTCCGATGAACTGGCTATTCGCACGGGAAATGACAGCACAGGCAGGAATCCGGGACCGGATGCCGTCATGACGGCAACCCTCTGGCACACCAGGGGAGAAAGGGCTTTTCTGGTGAAAGGAATCGAACTAAAACCTTTCATTCAAAACGAACAACAAATACTGGATATCAACGGAGACATTGCAGACTTAAGAATCACCACCGGCGACGTCATTGCCCAGGGTCGTCCGCAGGAGTCCATTGAATCCGTGCGAAAACACGTGTTAAGTCACATTCAGACCGGACCGGTGGTAGCTCGCAATCGGGATTATGAATTTATGCTGAAGAAAGCATTTCCGGAGCTGGTTTATTTGAAGGTTTGGGGTGAAAAAGAGATGGTCGAAAAAAATGGTTATAACCTGGATTATATGAACAAATCGTTTTTCAGTTTTCTGATCGAAGACGAAACCCAAACAACTGCCAAAACCGCTGAAATCATCGCTTATTACGATGAAACCATTAAGCCCATGAACGTGATACCTGAATACGTGGCACTAACTAAAAATACTTTTCAGGTAGAGATTCAAGGCAAGATCGATCGCAAGTTTATTATTTCAGATGTGCAAAGCACGCTATCCGATCTGTTGATGGAGGCTTTTGGTTTATACAAGAACACCTCGGGCAGAATCAAAACCTCGGATATTTATCAGCAGATAATCGGCACCGAATTTTTTGCTGACGCGTTATCGCACCTGAACAGAAAGTTTAAGCCTTATTTCACGGTTAATCTAACCGGAACCGTCGAAACAGGTTTTCTGAATGATTATATTTACCTTGATTCCGTATCCTTCGGCGACGACGAAGGCGGCACCACCCTGGGCTACGTCTCAACCAGCGGATAAAGGATGGGATTTAACCACAGAGGTACAGAGATCACAGAGGCTTTAAGTGGAAACAATTTAACAGGCGAGATCATCGGAGCGGCAATTGAAGTGCACCGACAACTAGGACCTGGGTTATTGGAGTCAATCTATGAAGACTGCCTGGCTTTTGAATTAAATAGCCGTGGAATCGAGTTTCAAAGGCAACTAGAACTTCCAGTCATCTATAAAGGAAGTAAGCTGAAAACCGGCTTCAGAATTGATCTTCTGGTCGAACATCAGGTTGTCATAGAGCTGAAAGCAGTAAGCCATTTGGAAAAAGTTCATGAAGCCCAATTGATGACATATCTGAAATTGGCAAAAAAGCGATTCGGACTTCTAATAAACTTCAACGTTCCGGTGCTAACCAAAGGAATAAGACGAATCTTAAATGGATAATTGAATTGCAAAGATTCAATAGAATCAACGATCAAACTAATGCAAGGCTGATGATAAAAAAGCATCTAACAAATAAAACTCTGTGACCTCTGTGTCTCTGTGGTGAAAACTAAAAACCTAAAATTTAAGTCCAGTCAAAATAATGAATCGATACCCGGAAGATAGCACGAAACCCAACTTAAAAAAACTCTGTGACCTCTGTGTCTCTGTGGTGAAAAAATAAGTATGTACGATTTAACAAACAGATTACCACCCGAAATACTATCTTACGACCGCTGGCGCGAACTCTTCGAAGCCATCGATGAATACTGGGAGCAGCATGTATCGGAACCGGTTGAGCGCTTAAAAAACCTGCGTTCAGTATTCACCGCATCAGAAGATGATCTCACATTGATGCTGGAGGAGTTATCCGCTTATTTTGATGCTGATACGGAATCATCCAAACCGCTCAGCATTTTTTGGAAACGTAACGAGATCAACAATAAAAACAGTGAAGCTGCGGTTGAAGCCTTAATCCAGCGCATAAAGATCTCAGCCAAGGATGTAAAGTTTACAAGACTATATGCCCCAAAAGACACGGTTACCGTACCATACGGAACAGAGTTTTATACAAAACAGGAATTGGAGGACATGGAAGTAAACATGTCCGATTACTTTCTTTCATCCCATATGATCCTGGAAATCAACCTGGACGATGTTGTTCGTAACGATTGGGATGAAGCAGAGATTAACCAGATAATGAATCGATACTTTGAAGAAAACGTCAGACCCACCCACATTGTTTTCGACGGTCTGAACTTCTTCCTGTACTCCCATTGCCAATTCAAATTCGCAATCGGAGTCCAGACCAATAAAGTTAGTGTTTGTATCTTAAAAGGAAATTGATATGGCAGTTGGTGAATTTCAAGTAGCAGTGGTCAATCAATCGGCACATGATATTGTGTCAACTTGTATCCAGCAGGGGTCACAAATTCCTGAGATCAAGTATTTTATCCCTGCTTTATATGAAGACGGCACGGTTTACATAAAAGATCTCGACGGAAAACTAACCGGTGTAAATGACCCCAGTACTGCTGCCATTACCCTTAATGATGCCAATATCACCCCTCATCTCCTGCAGAATGCCGGATCACGCTATGAAGGACTGATACCGCCCGAAAACGTCACCCGGGCTCTTTCCGATGGAGTGACCAATCCGGCAACCCTGAGAATTCGGATTAGTAAAGAGATAGATGAACACAACATCGGGGGAGAGGCCAATGCCTTTTTTATTTGCGATGAGAATTTCGCCGTCTGGATCACCATCTACATCACTTCTCATGCCTTTGTTGCCGGCCAAAAGTGGGAGATCGTAACCGATGCCGTGTTTGAGTCGTCAGCCCCGATTACTTCTATTCCGGAAGATCCGAATCCCTTTAACTACAAGGTGGCTTCAGAAATTCTCTTGCCGGGAATCATTGTGGGAAGCAGTGCAGATGCCATGTCCGAAAAAGCCGGCTATAACATTTCCGAATTCCAGAATGTCGGTTTGGATATCAGCAACAAAAGAACCGTTTTTCTAAAAGGTGTCGAAGCGCTGACCGCCAATGTCGTAAAAAACTGCGACAATCTTCAGCTCTCCATGGAAACCACGGAAGCCGTGCTACCCCTGGCCAATCATACATTGACCTTGAATGGCAATAACATTAACGGACAACTCAGGGTCTCCGGTGCTGCGGACAATAGTGTGGTGCTTACCGGTTCCAATTACTTTTTAAACATACTCTCCGACAATGATAATTGCCTGGATGTCACCGGAGCCCAG
>JAKSDL010000887.1 GCA_022360105.1 Pseudomonadota bacterium | reverse complement strand
CCAAAAATACTTTTACAAACGTGTAAAAACACCTTACTATCCCCATAACAATCAAGACATTACAATCGTATATATCCCGTTCAACAAGGATTAAACGAAATGGCTGATCTGTGAGGCATTCCAATACCAAGCCCTTCGCTTTGCATGGGCTTGACAAAAAACCGGTCGTTTCTTCTGCCACTCCGTTTAATCCTATACGTTAGGCTCAAGAGAAAAATATGATACCAACAATAGAAACTGAAAGGCTTAAACTAGTTCCTCCAAGTCTGGAGTGCCTTGATGTATATGAGAAATTTTATAGAGATGGGGAAGCATCGAAAATGTATGGTGGGCCCATTAAAAAAGAACAAATTTGGTCTAGATTGAAAGCCGACCTTGGATCGTGGTATTTGCTAGGCTTTGGCGTTTGGGCAATCCAGTTGAAATCAGATAATAACTTTATTGGAACCTGTGGTTTTTGGCAGGGTAAGGACTGGCCTAAAGAACTTACTTGGTGGTTAATACCTGAAGTACGCGGAAAAGGTATATCTACAGAAGCATCTAATGCAGCTTTACTGTATGCTTATAACGAGTTCAAATGGAATAAAGTTGAAACCTATATAAAGGATGAAAATATTGCTGCGCGTGCCTTAGTAGGAAAACTGGGAGGTAAAAAAACTAGGCGAGAAAAATTTAATGATGGTTTGAGTAGAAATATCTATCTATTACCTAAACCAGCCTAACAAGTGTTTACAGACCGACTTGCCCCGCCACCTCGCTCTGGGGCAAGCGGCTGAAACCGGGATTAGCTTTCAATAAAGGAGAATGAAAATGAATTCCAAGTTAAAAAGAGTTTGGAAAGAAAATAGATATTTAGTTATAGCTATATTTCTATTGTTTTGTTTCAGAAGCGCGTTAGCCGATTGGAATACAGTTCCTACCGGTTCAATGAAACCGACAATAGTCGAAGGAGATAGAGTTTTAGTTAATAAATTAGCCTACGATCTGCGTATTCCTTTTACTAGCATTTCCATTAAAAGGTTATCCAATCCTGAAAGGGGCGATATTGTAACATTCGATTCGAAATCTGCAGATTTAACACTTATTAAAAGAGTTATTGGCTTGCCAGGAGACACAATTGAAATGGTCAACAATAGATTAATTGTAAATGGTAGACCAGCAATTTATTCATTTATAGAACACACTAACGATAATCTTGTAGTTGAAGAAAACATCGACGGGTGTAGACACCTAATAAAACTGAATCGTTTTCCACCCAGTTACAGTAGTTTTCCTCCTATTGTAGTTCCAAAAGGAAAGTATCTCGTTCTTGGAGATAATAGAAACAACAGTGCAGATTCTAGGGTTCATGGTTTCGTACCACGAAACGAGATACGAGGAAGGTCAAAACTAGTTGTTATGTCATTGAATTATGATAACTATTATTTTCCGAGAAAGTCTCGGTTTTTAAAAGAGTTGCTTTAATCAAGAATCTAAAGCTAACAAAGGTTTGCAGTGGACCGCTGTGTGCCATGAACAAAGAGAAAATCCGTAAATCAGGTGACAGTATACTTATTTTTAAATAGGTATACTGTCACCTGATTTGGGGAGTATGGAGGGAAAAGGAACGATGCGTGTCATGCCTCCTTATACGAGAGAGATGAAAATCAACAAAAGGATTTCTATGAAAAAACTAACTCTGATTCTGTGTGTCCTCACTTTAATTCTGGGGGTTTTTCTGGTCATTCCGCATTTCACGGAAACTGGCATAGATGGATTACGTCCAACAATAGAAGACATTATTTCGACCAAACAGGCTACCTTTGGAATTGGCATTTATGATTTTCAACATCAGGATACACTGTTGATGAGTCCGGAACACTCATTTGTTCTGATGAGTGTCGTGAAATTTCCCCAAGCCATTGCACTCCTCAAGCAAGTAGATGAAGGAAACCTTACATATGACCACCCAATTCATTTTACCAGGCGTGACTTGTTACCCAGGATGTATAGTCCATTACGAGAGGAGAGAACCGAAGCATCTTTTGAGCTTTCGTTAGTTGAAGCTTTAAGCTATAGCGTGTCAAAAAGCGACAATAACGTCTGTGACAAATTATTTACCCTCTTGGGAAGTCCGCACCTTGTCGAACAGTATCTTCAGTCTTTGGGATTAACAGACATCAAGATCGGGACAACTTATGCAGATATCGGGACAATTGATGCAGATATGTCCGTCAAGACGATCTATGACAATCGCAGCACTCCACAAGATATGCTTGAACTTCTTCGAATGTTTTATGATGGTGAACTGCTGTCGAAAGAGAGTACGGACATTTTATGGCAAAAACTGATTGAAACGTCAACTGCCCCGAATCGCATCAAGGGCCTTTTACCAGAAGGAACAATTGTCGGTCATAAACCAGGAACATCGGGAAAGGACAAAACCGGAAAAACTGTTGCTTATAATGATATTGGCATTATTCAGTTACCGAATGGAAATCATGTTGCCATTGTCATTTTTATTGCCGATTCAAAGGAAAGTGACGCGAGCAATGCTCGTACTATCGCAGAAATTTCAAAAGCAATCTATGACTACTTGAGCATGAACGACTGATCTTTGGGCGTGCAAAGAACTGTAGGAACTGAAAGTGTTTATTGGAAAAATTTTTGAGAAAGATGAAAACTAAGCATAATAAAGTAGCTCACAGTCACACATGAGAGAGAAGTCTGCAAAAGGATAACAGGAGGTAATACATATGGCTCTGAAAGAACGATTAAAGAAAACCTTCTCTTGGCTGTGGAATTCCGTTCTGAACCATCAATTACAGTGGGTAGAAGTACATATTTCGCCGGGGAAAAGGTCTGAACCGACGTTGCGTCGCCACACACACCTTCGTGCATACGGGATCAGGTGCAAACTATATCGGATGAATCCTGGCAGCGCACACGGCATCGATGTAGGTCAGGTCAGCCTGCGGGTGCATAAAGACGATATCGTAAAAGCCCGGCAACTGATGCAAGAAGTCAGGGATTAATTCCTGTTATCGCAGGTTTTCAATCCGGTTCGTTTCCACGTCATCGGCTATTTTGGACTCCAGTATCCTGGCTTGGATACGAACAAAATGTTTAATAATATTAAATTTCTAACAAGTGTTTACAGTGGGTGTTTTTCTCCGCTGCGCTACGCAAAACACCACTGAAACAGGCGTTTGCTACATGCTTTACATTGAAAAAGGATTATTATGAGTATTAACATTCGTTTAGAAACTAAAGACGATTACTTCAAAGTTGAAGAACTGACACGAGAAGCGTTCTGGAATTTATATGCTCCAGGATGTGATGAACACTATTTATGCCATATTCTGCGCGATCACAAAGACTTTATCAAAGAACTTGATTTTGTCGCAGAAATCGATGGCAATATCATTGCTTCAATTATGTATACAGATTCGTGCCTTATAAGTGATGAACTAGACAAGGTGCAAATCGTTTCATTTGGTCCTTTCTGTGTTCATCCTGATTATCAGCGGAAAGGAATAGGTACAGCATTAATTGAAAAGACTAAATCGCTGGTGGAAAAAAGAAACATTCCGGCAATTGCCATTTACGGAGATCCTCATAATTATTGTAAGCATGGGTTTAAGAATGGAATTGACTATAAGGTCAGCAATATGGATGGAGAGTATCCTTTAGGACTATTAGTTTTAGAGCTTCAGCCTGGATTCTTTGGAAATAAAGAATGGAAGTTGAAGCAAAGTGATGCATTTATCTTTGATCATGAGAAAGCCATAGAGTTTGACAAGAAGTTTAAGGAAAAAGAAAAGAAATTCCAATACAGCCAAGAGTTGTTTAAAATGCAGATTATGTCTTTCTTAAAAAAACTTAGCTAACAAATGCATAAACACGGACTTTTATCGCGCCCCTTCGGTCACTACGCTCCCTATGCTCTGCGATAAAAGCCGGTCACGCTGGTGTTGAGCCCGGCAAACCGGGATATTTCAACTTTATCGACATTTCATTCCTAGTCTGTAAGAGACATGTTATTTACTCATTCCCTTCATAAATCTGTTTAAATACAGCTATGAAAATATTAATAATAGGTGGAACAATATTTCTTGGTAAATATCTTACTTTGGCAGCAATTAGCAAAGGACACAAAGTAACTTTATTCAATCGAGGTGCTTCTCGCTCAGATGAGTGGCCTAAAGTAGAGCATATAAAAGGGGATAGAGACAAAGATCTTGATAAGCTGAAAGGAAGGCAATGGGATGCTGTAATCGATACTTGTGGATATCATCCATACAGTGTTGGTGCATCCGCCGAGATATTAAAAGATCTTGTCTCTCACT
>JAKSDL010000796.1 GCA_022360105.1 Pseudomonadota bacterium | reverse complement strand
ATTGCTGCCCTTACGCAGGCTTGGCGCATCAGGACCGGTTGTGACTAATATGGGCGTTGGTGGAGACCATATGGGTAGTGGTTCGGAAAAAAACTCGCAGGCGATTATAGAAAAAGCTCTGGAAGAAGGAGTACGATTCTTCGATAATGCTCCCCTGTATAGCGGCGGCATAGCAGAGGAACGCTATGGACAATTCCTCACTCCCAAGTATAGAGATGTTGCTTTCATCATGACCAAAACCTTGGCCAGGGATAAACAGGGGGCCCTGAAGGATCTCGATAACTCTCTTTCACGCATGAAAACCGATTATGTTGATTTATGGCAAGTGCATGCCCTCACAAGTCCGGGAGATGTTGAAAATGGTGTACAAAATGGAGTACTCGATGCTCTGCTTGAGGCCCAGAGCAAGGGCAAAGTGAAATACATCGGATTCACCGGCCATACTTCATATAAGGCCCACCTCAAGATGCTTGAGGAAGTCAAAAAACGAGGTGTGAAGATGACAGCCTCACAAATGCCGGTCAACCCTGCTGATCCGCATTTCGAGAGTTTCGTCACCCATGTGGTCCCCAAATGTGTGGAAGCAGGCATTGGCGTGCTGGCGATGAAAACGCTGGCCTATGGACGTTTCTTCGGTGGAAACCAAGGGTGGCGTCGGACCCATGTTTCTGTCAAACCGGCGATACCGTCTGTACTTTCCGTAGAGGAGGCCTTTGGATTTGTGTGGTCGTTGCCGGTCACTACCCTTGTCAGTGGTATGCAGAATGTCCGGCAGGTTTCGCAAAATGCTGCCATTGCACGCAAAACCTGGAACTGGAACCAGGCCGAACTCCAGAAACGAATCAACGCGATGGCCCCTTTTGCCGGCCCGGATCTTGAGTTTTATAAGGGTTGAGTTTTTGTTGTTATGCTTTGGTGTCAACCGGAATTTGCACCGCCTGTATAATGGCAAAGCTAATGATAGCGTATGTCGGGATTTGATATAGCTAACAAAGCGAACTGTAGCGATTGATTATTTCAGTCGTCAGGTTCAAGTGATAAATATATATCCCATTGACATATCCCAAGATTACTTTTATAGTCTTTAGTAAGAATGACATTAAAATGGAGACTAAATCATGACAACTGTACATACAAAAATATTTAAAAGTAATCGAAGTCAGGCAGTACGCTTACCTAAATCAATAGCATTCCCTGAATCTATAAAAGACGTTGAAATAACTGCAATTGGAAACAAGCGTATCATTACTCCGGCCGGAAAATCCTGGGATGAATGGTTCGCATCTCCCGGTGTTTCTCCTGATTTTATGGATAAACGAGGGCAGCCTGAAGATCAAATTCGGGAGAGTTTGTAATGCTTAAATATATGTTGGATACAAACATTGTAATTTACACAATTAAAAACCGTCCTGAGCAGATTCGGAAGCTTTTCAATCTTCATAATGAGCAGCTTTGCATATCTACAGTGACGTTAGGTGAGTTAGTGTTTGGTGCCGAGCATTCCCAGCAAGTCGAGCGTAATTTGGCGGATATAGAGGCCATGGTTGCTCGCCTTGAGGTGCTTCCTTTTGATACCAAAGCTGCATACCATTTTGGTCAAATTAGAGCCGAGTTGGATCGTATCGGTAAACCGATTGATCCTTACGATATGATGATTGCGGGTCATGCAAGGTGTTCCGGATTAATTCTAGTTACAAACAATGAAAAAGAGTTTTCCCGAGTACCGGGGCTTGTTCATGAAAATTGGGTCGGTTCATAAACAATCAAGTAACCAAAGTTTCTGAAAACACTGATCAAGATGTTTAAAAGTGTCCGGAAAGGAGACGAGACCATGAAAACAACAACACTGGGAAACAGCACACTCAAGGTAAATCGCATTGGCCTGGGTTGTATGGGCATGTCGGAGTTTTACGGATCTTTTGATGAGAAAGAATCGATCAAAACCTTGCATAAAGCCCTCGATATTGGGGTCAATTTTTTTGACACAGCTGATATATACGGGTGCGGAGCTAATGAAGAACTATTAGGGAAAGCTTTTAAAAACCGTTGGGATGATGTTGTTCTGGCAACGAAATTTGGCGTGATGCGAGGTCCTAACGGAGAATTTTTGGGGCTTAACGGAAAGCCGGAATATATCAGGAGTGCTTGTGAGAAAAGCCTTAAAAATCTGGGAGTTGAGGCTATCGATCTGTATTATATGCATCGACAAGACCCCGACATGGAGATTGAAGATATTGTCGGTACCATGGCTTATCTGGTGAAAGAGGGCAAAGTGAAGGCACTTGGTCTTTCCGAAGTCGACGCTGAAACACTGCGTCGCGCCCATACCGTCCATCCTGTTACAGCCTTGCAAACAGAATATTCTTTATGGAGTCGTGAACCCGAGCAGGAAATTTTTGATGTTTGTAAAGAACTCGGTATCACATTCGTACCCTACAGCCCTTTGGGACGCGGATTTCTGACCGGAGCGATTAAAAGCCGTGCTGACCTGGAGGAAGGAGATTGGCGATTGGACAATCCTCGATTTACCGACGAGGCTATCAAACAAAATCTCAAGTTTGTTGATGTTGTGGAAGAGATTGCACAGAGCAAAGGTGCAACCGAGGCGCAAATCGCCCTGGCCTGGGTGTTAAGCCAAAATGATGAGATCACGCCGATTCCGGGGACAAGGAAAATTCACCGTCTCGAAGAGAATTTAGGAGCTTTTAACCTGGAACTAACCCGGGATGATTTGGCAACTATCGAAAAACATGCCCCGTCAGAAACAATTGGCGACAGATACTGAGGAATTGGGTTTATCAAGGACTCTGACAGAGCCTTCACAGTCATTCAGGATCACACCCGGCACCGCTTCTTTCAACAAAATGACATTGGGTCTGACCCTTCCTGGCTGATAAAAGAGAAAACGGATAACGTTTTATTCAAACCAGATGGCAGGCGACACGACGATCGTGCTTTTCTTCCAGTCTTGGTCGTTCCGATTTGCAAAGATCTATTGCCTTTGGGCAGCGAGGATGATAGGCACATCCGCTTGGCGGATTGATCGGATCCGGTATTTCCCCCTGGGGAGGAGCCACTTCACGGCCGAAACTGTCAAGCTTTGGCGCTGCATCAAAAAGCATCTGTGTGTAGGGATGTTGAGGATTTGAGAACAATACCTCTGTTGGTGCTTCTTCAACCAGACGACCCAGGTAAAGCACCCCTATTTTATCAGCCATATGTCGCACAACCGTCAAATCATGGCTGATAAACAGGTAAGTCAGTCCAAGTTGATCTTTCAAGTCACTCATTAAATTCAGAACCTGGGCCTGCACAGAAACGTCCAAAGCAGATGTTGGCTCATCGCATACGATCAACTTGGGTTCGGAAGACAATGCCCTGGCGACACAAATTCTCTGACGCTGACCACCGGAAAACTCATGGGGATACTTGTTGGCATCATCTTTTGACAGGCCTACCAATTCCAGCAAACGTTCGGACACACCTTCGGTATTGCCGCCCAAAGCCTTGACCGGCTCTTCGATGATGCTTTTGACCCGCCATCGCGGATTTAAACTGGCAAAGGGATCCTGAAAAATCATCTGGATATCGCTACGGATTTTTTTTACCAACGATTCATCCTTTTCTCTGGCCAGGTCTACGCCTTCAATTTCAACAGACCCTTCGGTGGGGGGCTGCAAGCCGACCACAATCTTGCCTATGGTCGATTTCCCTGATCCACTTTCGCCAACCAATGCATAGACGCTTTTTTCAGTTACATCCAGGCTGACGTCGGACACTGCCTTGAGGAGAGCCACTGGCAACCTTTCAATCACCCGGTTCAACCAGGGTTTTGAGACATCGAAAACTCGGGTCAGATTGGTAATTTTAACTAAAGTGCTCATTGTCTCTGCTCCGAATGTTCTGTTACTAGCCAGCATGCAGCCCTGCCATTGCAATTGCTCAAGGTTGGGTAAGGATCTGTACGACATTTATCAAAAGCAAACTCACAGCGTGGATGAAACGCACATCCGGTTGGAAGTGCCCCAAGCGTCGGCATGGACCCTGGTATCTGGTTAAGTCTTTCCATTCCTGCGGAAGCCAATGGGGTTGAAGCCATTAAACCTTGTGTATAGGGCTGTTCCGGAGTGGTTAAAACCTTTTCCACAGGACCCAGTTCGACAAGTCTTCCTGCATACATCACGGCAACTCGATTGGCGGCTTCGGCAATCACACCCATATCATGAGTAATAAGCATGACGGCTGTTCCCCGTTCCCGGCATAGTTGTTTTAACAGCGATATGATTTGAGCTTGAACCGATACGTCAAGCGCGGTTGTTGGCTCGTCGGCAATAACCAGGGAAGGTTCGGCACATAATGCCAGGGCAATCACAACCCGCTGTCTCATTCCTCCGGAAAACTGATGAGGATAACTGTTGATTCTACTGGCAGCAGCAGGAATACCAACCTCATCCAAAGCTTCCAATGCTTTTTTATCTGCAGTGTTTTTATCAACAGGCAAATGGGTTCGGATCGTCTCAGAGAGTTGCTCACCTATTGGTATTAGAGGATTTAGTGAAGTGAGAGGATCCTGGAAAACCATGCCGATCTCTTTTCCTCTTATCTTCTGTATCTCCTTTTTTGGCAGATTCTGAATAGGTCGTTCTTTTAATAATATTTCTCCACTGGCGATATGGGCGGGTGGATCCAATAAACCGATAACGGCGTTGCCCGTCATCGATTTTCCGGCCCCACTTTCGCCGACGACACCTAAAATCTCACCCTTTTTAATGTCTAAACTGACGTTATCGACAGGTCTCAAAACGCCTTTTCTGGTAGGGATATCAACAACCAGGTCATTTACAGCTAATATGGTTTCGCTCATTAACGCAGCCTCGGATTTAAGGCATCCCGTAACCAGTCTCCCAATAGGTTAACAGACAATGCAAGCGCGAGAAGAGTTATCGCTGGGAAAAACAGAATCCACCACTCTCCGGAAAAGAGATAGTCCTGACCGATGCGAATTAAAGTTCCCAACGACGGTTGAGTAGGAGGTGCACCAACACCGAGAAAGGAAAGAGTCGCTTCCGCGATAATGGAAAGGGCAAGATTGATTGTTGCAATGACCAGAACCGGGTTCAGCACGTTGGGTAAAATATGGCTCAACATGATTGCGATGGGCTTTCTGTCAATCAGTTTTGCAGCTTGAATGTATTCCTTGGCATTTTCAACCAGGGTAGCACCACGAACCACACGCGCAAACTTAACCCAATCGGAAAGTCCGATAGCCAGGATTAATACCCAGATAGCCATTTGATCCCTCATCTCGATTGGCGTAAACCCTTTGGCTATTCCAAAAATCAACATGGCAACCAGAATCGATGGAAACGTCAGCTGAACATCGGCAATACGCATGATAATCGTGTCAACCCAACCTCCCAAATATCCGGCCAGTAAACCCAGCACCACCCCTATTGCCATGGCAAATAAAACAGCCATAAATCCGACAAACAGCGATACACGCATGCCGTACATAATGGTCGAAAGCATATCCCGTCCCTGGTCATCCGTACCCATAAGAAACACCTCGTTGGTGAACTGATTGGGTTCCATGGGTTTGGAAAAGCCGTTCATCAGGTTTAAGGTAGCCGGATCAAAGGGATTATGGGGGGCAAGTATCGGGGCGAAAACCGCTGCGCATATTAATAAAACGGTGACAAACAATGAAACAACCGCAACCGGGGAGTGGCGAAACGACCACATTAAATCGGAATGCCAGAAACGCTTTAATCCGTTCATTGGTGACCTGCCTTTACCGCACCATCGGAACGAAGTCTCGGATCAATAGCATAATATAACAGATCAACTGTAAGGTTGATTATGACAAACATAACTGAAACCAATAGCAGATAAGAAGCCATTACGGGGATATCTACAAACTGAATGGCATTAATAAAAAGTAAACCCACTCCGGGCCACTGGAACACTGTTTCCGTTATGATTGCAAAGGCGATGATTGAACCGATCTGTAACCCAGTGACAGTAATGACGGGAACCAATGTGTTTTTTAAGGCATGTCTAAAATGAATAGCTCGATCAGACAGCCCTCGAGCAAAAGCGAAGCGGATATAATCCTGACGTAACACTTCAAGCATTTCGGAACGAACCAAACGCATGATGAGTGTCATTTGGAATAATCCAAGTGTGATCGAAGGAAGTATGATGGCTTTTAACCCGGAAACCGTCAAAAATCCGGTTGTCCATCCACCCAGATCAACCACTTCTCCGCGACCAAAACTAGGTAACCAGTTCAGCTCCACCGAAAACAGATAGATTAATAATATTCCAATAAGAAACGTCGGCAAGGATACACCAATCAACGACGAGGTCATAATCGCATTGGCGATAAATCCGTCTCGCTGAATGGCGGTAAAGATTCCAAAGACGATTCCGCCAACTATTGCAAATAATATGGAGACTGCAGCTAGTTCCAAAGTCGCCGGGGCTCGTTCTGCAATAATATCGGCAACGGGACGTCCCTGGCGATAGCTGACACCAAAATTGCCTTTGACGGCACCTTGAAGGAATTTTAGATATTGGATAGGGAAGGGTTGATCCAAGCCGAGTTGAGCACGCAGCCGAACTATGTCAGCGTCAGTTCGCTCTTGTCCCAGCATATTGTCGATTGGATCTCCAACGAAACGAAACATGGAGAAAGCCACCAGTCCTACAACTGCCAAAACGACAATTGCTTGAAAGATGCGCCTGATTGAAAAGGCTAACATAGTTTTTTAAGTGTCTTGATAAGTTTTCTTAATTCCGCTAACCACCATGTCCATAACATTCAAAACTAACGGCATGCAGAATAGTGGTCGGTTATCGGTTGTTTGTGAAAGCTTCGCTTTCTTTTTTAAGGCTAACTGACAAACAGTTTTTCGAAAGATAAAGGTAGTGTTTGATCAACGAGATGAATGTCTGTTTTTTAGTCCAGGTTTAAGTAATAGTTCCACAAACCGATAACTGATAGCTGATAACCAAAAACACTGGCAATTGTAAAAAAAAGCCAGTGCTTTCGTATCAGATGGAGTTATACTCAAGCCTAAATTGCGTGGCTTTGAGGGTTAATTGAATTTGAAGTATTTCATTTTTGGTTGATCTTCAGGTTGAACGATCGTTTGGATCTCCTTTATCATCCCCCAGTTCAACACTTGATGATGGATAGGTAGGTAAACAACTTCTTCCTGCACCACTTTCCAGATATCGGCGATTGTCGCATTTCGTTTTTTCAGATTGGTTTCCGAGGCAAGGCTTTTGATCTTGGCGTCAATTGCAGTATTGGAGAATCGACTTCCATTCCAGGAACCGTATTTAGGGCCTTTTGTATGAACCAGGAAGTTAAAGATATACTCGGAATCAAAGGTTGGCACGCCCCATCCCAGCATATAAAAATCTGTGGCCAGGGTATTGATCAGTGGGAAATGTTGCGCTTTTGGTTTTGCATCCAGATTCACTTTAATTCCAATTTTAGCCAACATACCAACAGCCGCCTGGCAAATCGCTTCATCGTTTATATAGCGATCATTTGGGCAGTTCAGCGTCACGGAAAAACCGTTGGAATAACCGGCCTTTGCCATTAAATCTTTCGCTTTGTTAATGTTGTTTTCCGGTACTCGATCCAGTTCTTTTGTCCAACCGTTTACGAAAGGAGGCATGGCAACACCTGCAGGTATGGATTGATCCCGCATTACAATCTTTTGAATCGCCGTCCGATTGATCGCCATATTCATTGCCTGCCGGACACGCCTGTCAGCAAATGGATTTTTACCGGAGATGTTGTCACTCTTAAGATCAGCATCGCCCTGGTTGAGTCCGAAGAAAATCACACGATTTTGAGGTGCTTTTTCAACCTTCAAACCGGCTTTGTTCGCAACTCTTTGTAAATCCTGAACCGGCAAATCCTGCATGAAATGAACTTCACCGGAAAGCAGGGCAGCTACACGAGTCGCCGCATTTTGAATGGGTGTATACACAATTCTTGTTATTTCCAAAGGAAATTGACCTTTTCCCCAGTAACCGTCAAAAATTTCCATCACAGTCTTTGCGTCGGCTTCACGGCTTACCAGTTTATAGGGACCTGTTCCATTGGTATTTCTGGAGCTAAAGGTTTCCTCACCACTTTCAAAGTCCTGAACATCAACTGCCTTGTTGGCTTCGGCCCAGCCTTTATCCATGATAAACATATTGGTCAGGTTATTCACCATGATCGGATTCGGACCTTTGGTTTCGATTTCAATGGTGTATTTTCCTTTCGCTCGAACTTCCTTAACGGAAGCAAGCAGCTCTTTCATGTCACTATTCACTGACATTGCCCGATTGAGGGAGAAGACCACGTCTTCGCTGTCAAACGCTGCACCATTGTGAAATTTCACACCTTTCCTCAACTGGAATACCCAAACATTAGGGTTTTTAGTGCTAGGCGCCCATTCAGTCGCCAGACCGGCTTCAATAATTCCCTTGGAATCACGCAGTACCAAAGGTTCGTAAATCTGGTGATTCAAGGTATGGGTCGGACCTTCGTTCTGAGCATGGGGATCCAGTGTCAAACTGTCACCGGACCGTGCCCAGTTCAAGGTTTTGGCAGCAGCCATGCCACTTGCACCGACCATCAACGCGGTTGTTAAAGCAATTAATCGTTTCTTCATAATAAAACTCCTCCTTTTTTGTCCTAAACTATTTTTTAGATTTTTTGTTATACTGTGATATTGAAATATCCTAGGTATGTCAACTAAATCAGTGCAGATTTCAAAAGGCAAGGGAAAATTGGAAATTCAGATTACAGGATTTCCATTTCCATAAATTTCGATCATTCTACTATGTCTCTGGCTACATGATCTACCAAAATCCAATCCAACAACCTAAAGCAGGGTGTTGTCATCTGAATTTAATAAACGAGTATGCCCAATTTTATTGTTGAGAGGAAGGGATTAAACGGTAAGAAATCGCTTAGCGGGTATCGATGTGCGGCGGTGCTACCCCGGGTATTGATAAAGGTCTTTCACATGGTTTTATTTCTTCGCGACTTGGTTTCTTAATTCATTGGTGATGTTGTCTGCTCTGCTGAAAATCAATGGCTGAAGTAACCGTTTCCACCAGGGAACATCCCGGTGCATGTACCCTGTGAATTCCGAAAGGTCTTCTCCATAAAAAGATTCCATTCCCTCGACCTGGACATATTGTTGATGGGCTTTTACGCCTTCCGGAGAGAATTCAATGGAAATGTTTTCAGCAATTTCGGGATACTTGCCAAAGTTGCACTTCTTTTTAAGACAAATTTCATGCAACTCCTTGTCAAATGTAGCTTCCAGGGAAACCCACTTGCCGTTTAAGTACACCTCCGGAAATGTATGTACAAAGGGGTCCACCCATCTTTTATAAGCAAAATTCGGCACAAAATCTTCCAGCGCAGTTTTATGGACATGCATAAAATGAAACCTGGCCTTAAGCCCAGCTTCCCGCGCCATGGCAACCAGAAGATTTGCTTTTTGCATGCAGACACCTTTTCTGTTTCGCAACACCTCTTCTGCAGGAATTTCCTGGGGATATACCCATCCAAACTTGATTTCGTCGCGGACAAAATAGTAGATCTTTTCCGCTTTCTCCACATCGGATTGTGCCCCATTGGTGACCTTGTTGACTGTTTCTTTGATAAGGTTTTTACCGGGTTCCTCGACTACAGCTGTGGTTGATGAACAGGCCGATAACGATAATAAGACGAGTGTAATACCCGCAAGGACTTTATTGAATTTCATAATGATATCTCCCTGGATTTTTTGGTTTTATAAACAACGGTTTGTCAACAACCAGTGCTACGCCTGTTTGAGAAGCCTGATTGAATAAGGGATTAGTCCTCCGGCAAGGACAAACGAGGCAAAAAAGTTGATGACTTCTATCTCCGGATTCGCCAGCATCAGAGAACCAATGGTAACCAGCAATGCCTGCCAGCGTGGTACATGTCGGGTCTTAAAAAGAGTGATCCCGATCAATCCATAACCGAGGGGCAGCAATGGCAAAAGCCACAAAACAAACATATAGCTTTCTTTCCGAAGCATAACATCCAACGCCGGTACTATCTGTAGGATTTGAGTATCACTTAGCGTGTCAAAGGCACTGATGGTCAGGCATAAAGCGCTTTTGTTGCCCAAAAGCATCAGGGCTCCAATAAACGCCATGCATACGCCGACATAACTCAATACAGGAGATTTTTCCCTGAGAACCACCTTAAAATGCAGAGCCATAATGACAAGCAAAGGCGCACATATAAATTCAAGAAGATGGGCCAGATGTAAAAGGCTTTCCCCTCTGAAATGTTCCAGCCACTGGTGCCCATTGGTCATCACCTCAAGATGGAAAACGTCCGGGTGCATAATCTGCGCAGCGACAAACAATAGAGGAAAAAGTAAAAACGAAAAAGCCGTTCCATAAGCATCAATCCGATTAGGTTTTACTGTCGTTGATTTAGTATTGTTCATAATTTCCCTTGAAAAATAGTTACAAAATAACCGGTAGTTGTTTTCCATATTGCTTGTTATATGCCAATAAAATTTTAATAATATATATCAGTTAGTTAACTATGATTGTTTGTTTTTAATTACCAAATAAGATAATTAAATTGACAAGTGTGTTATCTAATAAGATAAATAGATAGACTAATTACCTTATTAGATAACACACTTGTTATTGCCTCCTGAATCAAAACCTGCACAACCCTCTAGGGATCTAACATGGATGAGAATTCATTTTTCAAAGAAGCGACACTGAAGATTTGTGGACATTTGGAGATCGAGGACACAATGTTTGCCTGTCTTCAGTTTCTGGAACAACATCTGCCTGCTGACGGGTTGTATCTGCAGTTTATTGATCAGGATTTGAATTCGATAAGGATCTTGGCAAAAGCGACCCGGGAGGGAGGTGAAAAGCTTGATGCTCTCATTCCTTTGTCAGCCGAAAGTCAGCAGATCGCAGACTTGATTACATTAAACTTTGAAAAGGGAGAGATTCCCCCGGTAATTATCGCTAATACCCCTCGGCACAATCCGTTGTTGAATAGCGTGGCGGAATATTTCGGCAAGCTGGAATCATCTTTGATGGTCCTTTTCCTGAGTATTGAAAATCAGTTTTTAGGGAGTCTGGCACTGCAGGCCGATGGCAGTGGTTGTTTTACCGAAGACCATATGCGTTTATATGCCTTGTTGAAGGAGCCAATGTCCATTGCCGTCTCCAATGCCCGCAAACACAGGGAAACAGTCAAATTGAAGGATCTGCTGGCTGAAGATAATCGTTTTTTGCACCAGGAAATGCAGCGCATGTCCGGAAATCGGATCATCGGCGAAGACTTTGGATTAAAAACAGTGATGGAGATGGTAAGAAATGTGGCCGGACACAGCAGCCCTGTCTTATTGATGGGAGAAACGGGTGTCGGCAAGGATATCATTGCCAATGCTATCCACCATACTTCATCCAAAAGTAGAGGGCCCCTGGTGACAGTGAATTGTGGCGCAATACCCGGTAATTTGATTGACAGTGAGCTTTTTGGTCATGAAAAAGGAGCGTTCACCGGAGCATTGAAACAGAAACGTGGACGATTTGAAAGGGCAAATGGGGGAACGATCTTCCTAGATGAAGTGGGAGAACTGCCTTTGGAAGCACAGGTCCGTCTGCTGAGGGTCTTGCAAAACAAAGAGATCGAACGCGTCGGTGGCAGTGAAACCATTCCGGTTGATATTCGCATTGTCGCAGCCACGAATCGCAACCTGGAATCAATGGTGAAGGAAAATACCTTCAGGGAAGACCTGTGGTTTCGGTTGAATGTTTTTCCGATCTATGTTCCACCGCTGAGAGAGAGAAAATCAGATATTCCGGCATTGGTAGACTACTTGCTGGAAAGAAAAACCTGGGAGTTGAAACTATCAAAGATTCCAACACTGGCTGCAAATGCAATTGATGTTTTGATTCACTATGACTGGCCCGGAAATGTCAGGGAACTTGAGAACGTCATTGAGCGCACATTAATTCTTAGTGGAGACAAACCGCTTCAGTTCGACCATGTGCTGGGCGGGGAAGCCAAGAACCGGCAATTCGGGCGTGAGTCAGTCGAGAATACACGCGTTCAACCATATCAACAACTGGTATATGATTACCTGCAGCATGCTTTAACTAATTGCCAGGGACAAATTAACGGACCGGGGGGTGCAGCCGAATTGACCGGACTAAATCCAAGCACATTGAGAAACAAATTGAAGAAGTATCGGATTAACTTTGGAAGAAACAGCAAATAGGTGCGAAGACAAAACTCGCTAAATTAAGTCGACGGTGCACCTACTTCGGAAATTGGTACGCTTTTCACTGGTTTCGTGCTCACTCAATCGCTTCTGAACAAGGAAATGGAAAAGAGAGGCATAGGTGAAAAATTGAAATGTGTAGTTGGGAAAATGTAAACATTTCAATTACTCAATTGTATGCAGAAAGGGCCGGTCGGATAGTTTAGTTTGGAAAGTAAAGGTATTGCTGGGCTAACGGCGGCTCTGCGATTGATTTGATTGAATGGGGGAAAATGAACCCTTTGTAATTATTGTTTATTTTTGTCACGTAATACATTCCCTTTACTTGGACCCAAACGTCGTTTTCGAATTGCTTGGTACCCATATCTTTTATAAACACACCTACAGTCTGGGCATCTGCAGCGCAACAGGTGATATAAAACCGGTATACTACTGCATTAGCCCAAGTTACATCTTTTCGATTGTAAATTTTTCCTTTGATCTCCACAGGATACTTGTTGTATTGGTACGACTGCTTTAACAGCTTACTAATGCTTATTGGCAGGTAGTCATAACTGGCGTTTAGTTGGTCAAACTGTGGTTCCGGAAAAAGTTCTTCAACTGAAATCGGATTATTTTGAGCTTCATCAGAGTTCGATGGCTGCCCCGCAGTAGCATTCAGAACACGCTTCGTATAGGCATTTGAACCAAGGGTCTTGTCAACCGAGCCAAACATAAAAAACATCGGTAGCAGTAAGATTAAGCCCGGCAGAAAAAGGCCAACTTGGTGGTGCGGGGAGTGCTTTTTTCCCGCCAACAAGCAGACTGCAAACAGAACAAAAACAATGGCGGAAAAAAGTACCAGCACCCTGAATTTTGGCTGCAAATAGGTAAGATATTGATCGCTAAAAAACAACCAAAAATTGATAACCGCCCATATAAAAAACAGAATTGCCGGAATCAATACTGATATTCTCAATTTTGGGAATCGGGCTTTGTTTTTCATTAGCTGGCCATTTGAATGGTTATTTGCGTAAATGCCACCGTAAAGAATGTCAGCAAAGACAGTGCAATTATTACTTTCTTTTTAAATAGACCCAGGTACATCAGGATCAGTTTAATATCAAGCATTGGACCCAGCAGCATAAATGCCATTTGACCGGAAAAAGCGATTCCTGCTGATTGAAATGATGCAGCGATAAAAGCGTCTGCCTCACTGCATAAATTCAGCAGCATCGCCAATACCATCATGATCAGAATGGACAATTCCGGGGTTTCAGCAAGTTGAGTGACCACTTGTCTTGATATAAATGTCTGCAGTAAGCCCGCAACAAAGGCACCGATTATAAGAAACCGGATGACGTCGTAAAAATCCTGTGCAGCATGATGAATCACGCTGTTCAATTTATGAAAGAATCGATCTTCGGAGTGTGAATGGTGGCAACAATCAGAACCATGGTCGTGATCAGTTGTCCCGTCGACTAAAACCTGTTTTTCTGAAAACAGCAGGCCGATCCAAACAGCAACAGACACGGCGATTACATAACCAAACACCAAGCGGGTAAGCATTACCTCCCAAGAAAATGCATAAGCGATATAGGTAGAGGCCCCAACAATCGGATTGACAATTGGACCACCCAAAAGATAGGCGATGGCTGCGCTTAGGGGAACACCTTTTCGCAAAAAACGTCTGACCACGGGTACCACAGCGCATTCACAAACAGGAAAAATCAGACCGAGTCCTGCTCCTATGAAAACAGCCATCCAGGGTTTCTTTGGCATTAAGCTGGAAATTCTGTCCCTTGAAACAAAAACTTCGATTAAACCGCTTGCCAGACTTCCAATCAGCATAAAAGGTAATGCTTCTAATACGATCGCAAAGAATATGATAGAAAAAGTCTGCAATGATTCCGTGTTTCTGAAAAAAAACAAGAAATACATGGCAAAAACGAGAAACATAAACTGAAACAGCGTTCCTGCCTCCAAGCGTATTGTGAAAACGGGTTTGTCAGTTTTATCAGGGACAATTTTGGTGAGATCGGCTTCTTGCATAATACTTTTCAAGATAACTTCGCGTTTTTCCGTGCAGGATCTTTTAATTAAGAATCAAGAATACAAGTCCTAAGGTAATATACTTAGAAATTAAACTTCAGACAATTCATTTGTCTGAAAACCTTGTGGCAAAAAAGAAAAATTAATCATTTTAATGCAACTCAATTGCATTTTTAAAAAACGAAAATTATACTATCATTTAGTTTTCAATCATTGCAAACTGATTGTTGGACCTACCACTGGTTTGCAGATTTTGTTTCTCGGAGCATGACTAATGTTTTTAATCCTGATTCTGAGGAAACGAATAAGAAGAGATGCAATTTATTTGCATTTCGATGACTATTTTCACTCATTCCAATTAAGGAGACGAAGAATGCACAATTTTATCAAAAGCGTTTTAATGGTGGGAATTTTGACTTTTGGATTAACTGCGTCTGCAACGGCAAAGTCCAAGGTTCCGGTTTTTGTAAGTATTCTTCCACAAAAATACTTTGTACAACAAATTGGTAAAGACCTGGTGGACGTCCAGGTCATGGTTCAGCCCGGTGCCAGTCCTGCCACCTATGAGCCTAAACCCAGACAAATGGCCAATTTATCGAAGACAAAAATCTATTTCGCCATTGGAGTCCCATTTGAAAAAGCCTGGCTAAAAAAAATCGCTGCTACCAATCCCGGTATGCAGGTGGTGCAAACGGACCAAGGTATAGAGAAACTGGAAATGGTGGCTCATCACCATCATGACGAGCATGAAGGGCACGAGCATCATGAACATGAGGAAGCCGGTCATCACGGAGAGGAGAAGCATGCACACGAACATGCACATGCACATGAAAAAGATCACCATGAGGAAGAACATCATCATCATGAAAAAGATCACCATGAGGAAGATCATCATCATGAAAAAGGAAAACACCATGAGGATGAGCATGATCACCATGAACATACCGGTTTAGACCCGCATATCTGGCTGTCACCGCCGCTGGTGAAAATTCAGGCCCGTACCATTCTAACCGCCCTGCAAAATTCCGACCCGCAAAACAGAGCTGTTTATGAAGCTAACTACAAGACTTTCACAGCCCAGTTAGAGCGACTGGATAACGATCTGAAAAAAGTTTTTGCTGGTAAAACAGGCCTTGATTTTATGGTATTCCATCCAGCCTGGGGATACTTCGCACATGCCTACGGAGTAAAACAGGTACCTATCGAGATTGAGGGCAAAGACCCAAAACCCGCCCAGTTGAAAGAATTGATCAAACATGCCAAGGAAGAAGGGGTCAAAGTAGTTTTCGTTCAACCCCAGTTTTCAACTCGAAGTGCTAAGGTCGTTGCGCGCGAGATCGGTGGTCAGGTTGTTTTTGTTGATCCATTGGCTGAAGACTGGATGACCAATTTGCGCGAAGTCGCAAACAAGTTTCAGCGTGCATTAAAATAGCTTTATAAACTAATTCGCACTCAAACATAAACACCCGGTAGTGAAAGGAGTAAGCTCATTTCAAGCACAAAAATCAAGTTGTTGCGGATCGGATAAACTGGGTGCGAGGATCTTCTGCCATGTGATCCGGATGTTTAAAAATTAAGCCTTTGGTGAATTATCCCAAGTTTAGATGCAAAAGCTGCGGGCTTTTTGCAGACAAAGATATGCACCTATGTCAACCGGATTTATTATCAATAAGGTGAAAAGACCATTCGAATGTCATACGATGAAGAGCTGAGGTAAAAGGACAAAACTTTATGGCGATTCTGGAGATTAAAAACCTTGAGTTTTCCTACAATGGAGAATCGGTTCTAAATGATGTGAACCTAACTGTTCGGCAGAATGATTTCATTGCCATTGCCGGCCCCAATGGTGGGGGTAAAACCACCCTGCTGAAGCTGATGCTGGGCCTTTTGGAACCGGTGAAGGGGTCGGTGCGTGTTTTTGGGAAGCCGCCCCAAGAGGCTTCCCATTGCATCGGATACGTGCCTCAAAATGTTCACTCAAACCACAATTTTCCGATCACGGCAATTGACGTGGTGCTGATGGGAAAGCTCGATCCTAAAAACCGGTTGTCGAGGCAAAAGGCAGACAACCGCCGTGATGCCTTGGCAGCCCTGGAACGTATGGAAATGAAAGCCCATGCCGACAAAAAAATAGGTATGCTTTCCGGAGGCCAACGTCAACGCGTGTTCATCGCCCGAGCGTTGGTCTCTCAACCTGAGATTCTTTTGCTGGATGAACCCACAGCCAGCATCGATACAAAAGGTCAGGCTGATTTTTACCGGCTTCTCAGGGAACTCAACCAGGACATGACTGTTTTAGTGGTTAGCCATGATCTGCTAGTGGTATCCCGCTACGCAAAATCGGTCGCCTGCGTAAACAAAAGGCTGCATTATCATGACCAGGCCGAAATCACCGGTGATATGTTGGAGACCATGTATCGCTGTACTGTTGAAGAGGTTTGTCCTGTGGAATTAGTCTCCCACGGTCTGCCACAACCCGCGCTGAATATCCCCGAGGAGGAATCATGATCGATGCGCTTAGCTTTGAATTTATGCAGAACGCATTGGCAGCAGGTTTACTAACCAGCCTGATCTGCGGCATCATGGGCACCCTGGTTGTGGTTAACCGCATTGTTTTTTTATCCGGTGGAATTGCTCACGCCGCTTATGGTGGAATCGGGCTGTCTTTTTATTTTAAATGGCCGTTTTTGGCAGGTACCATTGGATTTTCTTTAGGTGCCTCAATGCTGATGGCGGCTGTCAGTCATAAAGTAAAGCACCGTGCAGATACCATCATAGGCGTGATCTGGGCTGTGGGAATGGCCTTTGGTATTATTCTGCTTGATTTGACACCGGGCTATAATGTGGACTTGATGAGCTACCTGTTTGGGAGCATACTCACTGTACCGGATTCAGATCTGTATATAATGACCGTGATTGCTGTCCTGATGCTTTTACTAGTTACTTACTATTACAAGGATCTGTTAGCAATGTCCTATGATGAGGAATTTGCGCGGATCAGGGGCGTTCGGGTGAAAACGCTTTATTTCGGGCTCATTGCCATGCTGGCGGTTACCATAGTGCTGGTTATCAAAGTCGTGGGACTGATCCTCATTATTGCTTTGTTAACCATTCCTCCGTTTATGGTGGAAAAATACGTAACCTCTTTAATGCAGATGATGGTGGCGTCCAGTTTGCTTGGGGCAATTTTTACCGTTACGGGAATGTGGATATCATATTATTATAATCTGACATCGGGCGCTTCCATCATTATGGTGTCTGGAGTAGCTTTTTTATTTTCCCTTGTTCCGGACGTTGTAAAAGCTATGGTGAAAAATGGTCGTGCAAAAAACCTACATTAAGGGTGTGTGATGTGTTCTAAGTGTAATTATCACGAGCTTTTATCGGGTGCCAAACTGAATGCAACAGACAATAGAATTGATGTATTGGAAGTGGTGGGCGGCAACAGTTTTCCTGTTTCCGCAAGTGATATTTATACTACCCTTGCCCGCAGCACTAAAATCAATCGGGTAACAGTATACCGTATTTTAGATCTGCTGGTGGATCATGGTTTGGTCGAGCGCATCAGTACCGGGGGCAGGGCGTTCTATTACGGATTGGCTCCCAATCCCAATCATCAACCACATCCGCATTTTTATTGTAAGGAATGCGAACAAATGCTTTGCCTGAGTCCGGAAAGCGTCAATATTAACATGGATACACTAAGAAAGACCTTTCCGGGGCAAATAGATAAAATCGAGGTTCGTATTGATGGCGTTTGTAAAAACTGCGCGACGAAACAGGTATAGTTGATCCCTTCTTAGACTGAGACGATTTAAAAAGCTCGATCCAAATCCCGGTCCTCTTTAGCCCATTTTTTAGTGCATTTAAATGCACTACCAATAAATTCAGAAACGCCCGTATCTTCAGAAAAAAGTTCTTAACAAAAAAAATATCTATGACTTGATGCAGTTATAGCGACCGAGGAAGCTAGTATGAAACGTATCGGGGGGGGCAGTACCTGCCTCACTTATTTACCCCTACGCAAGACGGACAGATACCGAATAAAAATATTTCGTGGTCTTCCACGACAAACCCATCGGGAGCCGTACCCTCTTCTTTCAAGGCACAGCCGGGAAGTTCAAAGGCACGGTTGCAACTACGGCAATGAAAATGATGGTGATGCCCCCTGCCGGTCCGTTCATACAAAGCCCCGAAAGACGGATGGGAGATCCGTTTCAACCACCCGTCATCGATCAGAAGCTTGAGATTCCGGTAGACCGTTGCCTGGTTGAGCGACTCCACGAACTTGCGACCGTACTTTATAACTTCATCCACGCTCAATGGCCTTTCATGCTCCCTGAAAACCTGCTCTATAGCCTTTCTTTGTGTGGTGTTGCGTCTCAAAGTCTGATTCTCCATTTTCAAGAGTATAGCTTTCGTCTTTTTTTATTGCAAGTGCTTTCGCAATAAGCTTGACGAGTGATGGGCTTGGCAGATAATATATATAAACGTTATTGCAAATGCATTTGCATTAGCGATTCAATAGGACTCGCTTCGCTCCTTTGAGCATATGGATTCAGGAAAAGCAAAAGGTGCGAAACTTGAGTTAAAAAGTTAAGAGGTTTCTGCATGACAAACGATAGAGATAGTTCAGAAATTCCGACCAAACGGATTCCGGTGACCATCCTGACCGGATTTCTCGGTTCCGGGAAAACCACCCTGCTTAACCGGATTTTGCATGAAAACCACGGCAAGCGTATCGCCGTGATTGAGAATGAATTCGGCGAGGTTGGAGTGGACAATGATCTGGTGATTGGCGCCGAAGAAGAGATCTTCGAGATGAATAACGGTTGTATCTGCTGTACGGTTCGAGGAGATCTGATCCGCATCTTGAACAGTTTGATGGACCGACGTGACAAGTTCGACTATATCATGATCGAAACCACCGGACTTGCCGACCCGGGACCGGTGGTTCAGACATTTTTTCTCGAAGAAACCCTCCGTGAGGCTCTCAGCATCGATGCGGTGGTAACTCTAGTCGACGCGAAGCACATCGAGAAACACATCCACGGCAGCGACAAAGCCAAAGAGCAGATCGCCTTCGCGGATGTGATTCTACTGAACAAGACCGATCTGGTTGATGATTCAACCCTGGATCGATTAGAGAACACTATCCACAGGGTGAATGCCGCCGCGGTCATTCACCGGACCGTCGATGCCGCTGTCGATATGGACCAGGTCCTCAACCAGGGCGGATTTGATTTGGATCGAGCGTTGTCGGTCGACCCTGGTTTTCTGCAGCCGGAGTACCCCTTCGAATGGATCGGGCTGTATCATTTTCAGGCCGGCACCTACGAATGGAACTTCAAACCCGGGCCGGACGCATTTCTCAATGCAGCTCTGATTCCTGTCGATTCCGAGCCCGACGAAGTCCCCTTGGCCATAATCAAAGCCGCCGATGTGCTCTTCGCCGATGCTATGGAGCTGGTGTTTCCGGGAGAGGTATTCGAACCAGGACTTCCCCTGCGACGTCTCAAAATGGGAGAAACCGATTCTGCATTTAATTTGAGAATTGAAAAACCCGGCTGCTATGCGGTGATCAGCGAACACCATCCGGATGAGTTCGAGGCCCAAATCTACAGTGGGATTGAGCCCATTAGGCCGATCACTGTCCGTGAATTTAAACATCAGCACGAACACAACGACGCGGTAACTTCTGTGGGCATTACTATTCCGGGGGATCTGAAACTGGAGTTGCTGGAAGCCTGGCTGCAGATTTTGTTAAAAACTCAAGGGCAGGATATCTTCCGCATGAAGGGTGTTTTGAGTATCCAAAATTATAATGAACGTTTCATCTTTCAAGGGGTTCACATGCTCTTTGAGGGAAAGTTTGATCGGACATGGGGAAAGGAAGAGCGTTGTAATAATTTAATCTTTATCGGGCGAAATCTCAACCGGGAGTTACTAAATGTGGGATTCAAGGCCTGTCTGGCCTGAAATGTTTTACTGTGACAGGAGAAATATCATGGCAAAATCAGGAAATCGGAACATCATCAAATTGAAAAGCACGGAAAGCCCATATTTCTATACCACGACAAAAAACAAGTCCAACAAACCAGGTAAACTGGAACTTCGCAAGTATGATCCCGTTGTCCGAAAGCACGTCCTGTTCAGGGAATCAAAGTGAAATCTGGGGTCAGGTCTTTCATTTTGACATTGTTAGAAAGTAAAGAATCAGCTCCAAAAAGTGATTCTTTTAGTCATTTCGGGCTTGACCCGGAATCCACAATGTAATTTGCTAAAATGATTGATGAACCCCGGATCAAGTCCCATAAACGCTTAATTAACAGAATATGGAATACAGATCAAACGGTAGGGCGGGTTCTTTGCTGCGAGTCTCGCAAATTCAGCGACCCCGCCAACAGGCTAATCCGTCGGCGGCCACGTAGGGCCGTCCTACCGTTCGTCAATAGAATTTATCAAAACTTTGCCTTATTTAAGCGCTTATCGGCCCAAGTCCGGGGCGACAAGTGTGATTGAACGTCGATTAAATCCAGAAAAATCACAAGTTTTTCTATTGTGACACAATCTGCAAGGCCAGCATGACAAAGAGTCGACCTTTTGCAAACTTCTAAAGCTTTGATCAGTAGGATCACAAACAACACTTGTGTGAGAGTTTACCATGAGAAATGAAAATCAGTTTAATGATGTTATTGTCGTAGGTGCTGGTGCTTCCGGCTTGGGAGTAGGAATAGTCCTAAAAAAACTAGGTGTCGATTATGTTATCTTGGAAAAGGATACGATTGGCTCTTCATTTCGAAGATGGCCTAAAGAAACTCGATTCATATCGCCTTCATTCACGGGAAATTTTTTTAAGATGCCTGATTTGAATGCCATATCTCCTGAAACATCTCCCGCATTCAATCTTTTAACAGAACATCCTTCAGGAATAGAATTCTCCCAATACCTTGAGGGTATCGAAGAGTATTATGAACTGAATGTGGAAACCAGGGTGGAAGTAGACGGTGTGTGGAAGGAAAAGGACTTGTTTGTTGTAAACACCAGCAAAGGAGAATACAAAAGTCGATTTGTCATTTGGGCCGCCGGAGAATACCAATATCCAAAGAGAATGGCTTTTGAAGGTGATGACCTCTGTATACACTATTCCGAAGTCAAGTCTTTTTCAGATTTTCAAGGAGAAGACAGTCTTGTGATTGGTGCATATGAATCTGGTTTTGATGCGGCTATCAATTTGGTTAAATTAGGCAAAAAGGTGACGTTACTTGATAGTACTGAATTTTTGGAACTGGTAAACAGCGATTCAAGCTATTCACTTTCTCCATATACGCGAGACAGAATAAATGAGGTCATTGGTACTGTTATTTATAAAAAGAATACAAGAGTAACTCGCGTTCATTTGGCTGATGATGTTTATACCGTAACAACTGCAGAAAACAAGACCTTTACCTCAACGCAGAAACCAATTAACTGCACGGGATTTGATAGTAGCCTTTCGCTTGTAAAGCCCTTGTTCGAATTCAAAGATAAATACCCTGTGCTCACTGATTTTGATGAGTCTACAACAACTGAAAATTTATTTCTGGTAGGGCCTCAAGTAAAACATAGCAATGCTCTATTCTGCTTCATCTACAAATATCGGCAAAGGTTTGCAATTGTCGGAGAAAGAATCGCAACTTTGTTAAACATCTCACCGGAAGTTATAGAAAAAGTTGTCAAAGAGCATGTGGACTACAATTTTTACCTTAACGATCTATCCTGTTGTGATAATGCCTGTGCTTGCTAGGGGGCTTAAATATGAAATAACAATAAATGTTAATCAGAAAAAAAACATAAAAAACCAATACTGTTAATTTAATTAATAATCAGGAGGATCTTTTTTGATCTTTTGATTTTTTTAAACATAAAAATTAAAAAAGGAATTTATTATGGACTTCGTAACGCAAAAAATGACCGATGTGAATGTTTGCTTTATTGGTGCCAAATGCCAAACCTGTGAGAATAATGAAGTGAATGCTAAGGAAGTAGAGTACTGCATTGCGAGTGGTTTCGTACGAATTATTACTGCTGATGCTGAGTACGTAACGCATATAAGCAATGTTGTCTTAAAAACAAAAGTCTAAAATCCAATAAAACCTCGCTTGGAATGAGACGGATTCCCACTCTATTTGTTGTCACGTTCCGCACATCAAAACGATAACGGTACAACGGAATCCATCCCATCCAAGCTTACTTCTCAAGGAGGATCAGGTAAATCAGCGCATTGATATGAAAAAATCGATTGTACTTATCGGAAATGAGAGCGTTGGTAAAAGTCAACTCATTCGTTCCTTAACCGGGAAGAGCGCCCTTTCTGAAAGATTAAAGGGAACTACCATCAATGTTCAATCCTACGAAACGGATCAATTCCGTTTTATAGACACCCCGGGAATTCTGCTGGAAGCAGATTCAGTCACCAGTAAACTGGCATTAAATGAAATTCCGGATAAAGATGGCGTTATTTTAGTTATTACAGCCACTTCTATTGATCAGGACTTGTCCCAACTTTTACCGTTAGTCCAAGATAAACCGGGAGCAATCATTATAACCCACTGGGACAGAATGGGAACACTCATTGGTTCAGAGGTTTTGCAAACACTGGAACAGGAAATAGGCGTACCCATTATAACGCTTGATGCTCGACATGTTTCATCAAACGAAAAGAAAGAGATTTTCCAAAGCCTGGCAACCCCTCAACTATTCAAAAAGGCAAAAGTTGATACTTTAGTAGAAGTTACTCGCAAACCGAAAAAGAGTCTGTTCGAAGTTCCTGTTGTCGGAAAAATTATATCAATATTATTTCTTATCTTGCCGGCTTGGGTTGCTGTTCAAAATGCAAACTTCCTTGCAGATAGCTTTTACGATTCTGTTTTTGAAAGTTTAAATTCGATTCTTGAAAGTGTTAATAACTATCCGGCCCCAATTAATCACCTTCTTGGAAAAAGTTATGGAATCATAGCGATGTTCCCTTTCCTAGTCTTGTACGCTTTGCCAACAGTTTTTCTTTTTGCTGTTATCTGGTCCTTATATAAGACGAGTGGTTTGGTTGACAGGCTAACGGTGACGCTTCACCAATTGGTAACTCCTTTAGGTCTGGCCGGGCGTGATGTTGTGCGTGTCATCATGGGGTTTGGATGCAATGTGCCGGCGGTGATCAGCACAAGAACGTGTTCTTCTGCCACACGATGTAATTGTATTTCCGCTATTTCCTTTGGTGCTGCCTGTTCTTATCAACTTCCTGCAACTATTGCGGTTTTTGCTGCTGCGAAAATGGGCTTCCTGGTATTACCTTATCTTTCTATTTTGTTTATCACCACCTTATCGTATCTTTGGCTAACCTCTCCTCAAAAAACAAAAACGGTCAGTAATAAATTAGTTATTAATGAACGGGACTTTCTTCAGTGGCCTACATTACATTCAGTAATTGCGGAGATGTGGGTATTGATAAAAGAGTTTTTCACGGTTGCTTTTCCAATATTTTTAATCATCTGTTTGGTTGCTGGATTATTAGATTGGCTGGGAGTCATCAAGGCACTATCCTGGCTGCTCTCGCCAATAATGACCTTGTTTAATCTGCCGGCAGAAGCAGCCACAAGCGTGGTGTTAGGATCTATCAGAAAGGATGGTATCGCAATCGGGCTGCTTAATCCCGCGTGGGATGGATTAAAATTCCCTATCAATAGCCCGGTGCAAGTGTTAACGGTGGTTTATCTGGCAGGCGTGTTACTCCCTTGTCTTGTCACATTATTCACGATCACGAAAGAGATAAACCTGAAGTTCGCCTTGAAACTTATTTCAAAACAAATGATTGCCGCTATTTTCTTTAGTTTTTTGATAGCATGGGTTGGCTATTTTTTATTCCAGGTAATCAGGTAGTACAAGAGTTTTTTAAAATTCGTTGGCCGCGATTTCCGTGGTTTTGGCTCTGCGTTTAAAAAACATGGGATCAGGTCTTTTATTTTAATAATCGAAAAATTTAATTTACCGATAGTTAGCCAAGCCCAAAGAGGGAAAGGAGGATTCCAGTCGCACAAATCGGAGGCTGCAAGAATCATTGACTTTTGTCAATCGAGTTCATTGACAATTGCAATGCCTAAATTTACTGTTTTATGTTGAAACCAGGCGCTTAGAAATAAGTTTAATAGGGAATCCTGTGAAAATCAGGAACGGACCCGCCGCTGTAATCAGGGACCGACATCGGAATATGCCACTGTTTTTTAAAATGGGAAGGCCCGATGATTAGGCTGAGCTGATAAGGTATCACTCAGCTTGAGTTTGGGATGATCTGAAAGTCAGAAAACCTGCCTGAACAAATTGCAACCTATTCTCGAGGACAAAGAATGTTGCAATGGAAAACATCTATCGGATTAAATACGGAATCCCATATTGATGGTATTGACCAATCGATATGGGTTTTTTGCTTTGTTCGTTAGATAGTCAGTTCTAATCCGGCACATTATTCTAATGTGTTCCGGAAGTTTGTCAGCAGATCGAATATTGGACAAAAGGACAAGACGCCGTTTGCGGTTTCAACTCGTTCGGCAGCTATGACGGTTGTTATGGGTGAATCCGAGTTCTTTTTGTCTCATTTCCCCCGCTTCTATACCGACCCGAATACACGACAGGCAATCGCCGGAAATTGGTCTCTGATCAATATTCAGGCTTTTGTTTGTACCTGTTTCATTCAGATTAAGCCGGTATATGACACTGTTTTCCTGCCGATGTTTCATTCAATTGAGAAACTCACGTTTCGTAACCTTGTTTTACTCTATAAGTGTTTCAACAGTTCACTGAGATAGATGAATTTTACTAAAAAGCTATTGGCAACTGGCGGTTAGCTTTTGGCTTTAACTTGAGCACCTTCGGTGCGTTTGCATTAAAATTCAATATAATGGAGCGAAGCGAGTGGTATGTAAACAAAGGTGCAAAACTTGAGTTAGAAATACTATGGAGAATAGCTGTGAAAACACACAGAATCATTTTGGTCGTGACGGCATTGTTGGCACTCTGCTTACCCTGGGGATCATCTGCAATCCTCGCTTCCTCGCACGGTAAAACGTTGAGGATCTTAAACTCCTATAAATGTGCCAGTATCGATCCGGCTAAAAGCGGGTCCCATTGGTTGTTCGATTGGGCTGCCACGGATACCTTCATGAAAGTAACGGAAACCGGCGCTATTGTACCACATGTTTTACAGGCCCTGGATCGCCTTGACCCACTCCGCTGGAAATTAACCCTGCGCAAGGGAATCCGGTTTCAAAACGGGAAAAAACTGGATGCAAAAGCGGCAGCGGCAGCCATACAACGTCAGCTGGACAAGAGCAAACGTGCCCAGCTTCTTTTAGGTGGCAGCAACATTAAGGTCACAGGACCATTGGAGCTGATTATAGAAACGCCAAGACCCAACGCAAGTGTTCCCAATGCGTTGGCTGCAAGAAACGCAAGCCTTTTTGTTTATGATACCGAAGTGATGGAAGCTGCAAATGGTGACATGTCCAAAATCGTGGGAGCCGGCGCTTTCACGGCGCCTTATGAGATTGTTGCCTATAACCCCGAGTATTTTAAACTAAAGCGAAACAAAAACTATTGGGCAGGCATGCCAGCCCTGGAACAAATTGAAATTCAGGTTGTCCCGGACGAACAGGCACGCATTAAAGCGGTTCAAAGCGGTGAAGCAGATCTGGCCTTTTACCCGCCTTTTGAAGCTGCCTTTACTTTAAAACATAAAAAGAACGCGTTTTTCAAAGTATCCGAAAAAGCCTTGCAATCTCTTCTGATTTACATAAATTTACGAACCCCTCCTTTTGATAACGTCACGATTCGCAGGGCATTCAGCATGGGAATCAACTACCGGGAAATTGCCGAAGATGTCAGTGAAGGAATCTTTGCCGAAGCAAAAGGGATTTATCCTTATGATTT
>JAKSDL010000358.1 GCA_022360105.1 Pseudomonadota bacterium | reverse complement strand
ACTTGCTTTCAGCTTTTCAAAGGTATCTATAATTGTAGAAACAACCGATCCGGTAAAAAAATAAAAGTCCCAGTTTTTTGTCGCTGAATTGAGAAAGTTAAAAATTTCAGCAGCGACAGTGACAGGTCTTCTCTTCCCAAGATTTCGGAGTGCCCTGGGATTGCTGTAAAAGAGTTGAAAGTAATTAGTGAATTGGGTCACGGCATCCAATGCCAAAGGGGAATGATCGTCTCGGATCAGTCGTAAGCAGAAACGGTGGGAAGTGCTAAAAAATCTATGCACAACAGGCATTGATGTTTGATAAACAATGACAGAATTATGAACGCGAATCGATTTTATCGCTTGTTGCTTTAGATAATCGAAAAATGAGTCGAAAGTTTGCTCAAGTTCAGTTCTTGGGATTTCCCCTTCATCAAAGGTTCGTCCGTCAAACAACAGCATTGAAACCAGTAAAAACTGGTCATTTTTCAAAACCTTCTCATTGAGACGAAGCGTTTTTTGTTTCAAACCTTCAATCGAGCTATCGGCGATCACTGCCAGCTCAAAATCGTTCTTCCGCTCCATAAATTTTGACGCTGAGTCTATGATCGAATTAAACAGTTCCTCGTTCCCGATTTCTACCTCTTGGAAAATTTCCTGACAATCAATGGAGATACCAACACAGCTTTTTTCTGCAAGTTTCAGAAAAGCACAGCTCATTACATCAACAAACTGCTTTTCATGAGAATGAACCAAAATTGCGAGAATAGTCTTTTTTTTCATTTTAGCATTCCTTTGTTTCAATGATTGCGCTCAACTAACAAGCTTTCGGGTTCGTCAATATACAGGAATAAACCTCAAGCGATGTTTTTCGACTTATGAAACACACCGTACCTTTTTTGATTGAGGGCAAAAGTCATTCTTTGACTGTTGCCCATAACGTGCCCGGAAATTCAGGTCGACGGAGATGATAAAAGATCCGCCGCATTTTCCGGGTACCAGATGTTAAACAAAAACGTTAACTAAGTTTAAATGCGCTTAAATCAGATTGAAGTTGGGATGAATGAGTTGACAGTTCTTCTGAAGCAGCAGCCGTTTCTTGGGCCACGGCGGAATTGGTTTGGTTGGATTGGTTGATTTGAGAAAGTCCTTTGTTAATTTCTACGATAGAGTTGTTTTGATGTTTTGAAGCAGATGAAATGTCGCAAACCAGGTTGTTTACTTTTTCAACTCCGGAGCTGATTTTTGATAAAACCGTGGCAACTTCCGATGCGTTGCTAACACCGTTTTCCACTTCTTTAATTGAGCGTTCAATCAAGCTATTAGTATCTTTGGCGGCTTCTGAACTTCTTTGGGCCAGGTTTCGAACCTCCTCGGCCACAACGGCAAACCCCTTACCAAATTTGCCAGCCCTTGCAGCTTCGACTGCAGCGTTCAGGGCAAGTAAATTTGTTTGAAACGCAATTTCATCAATCACCTTGATCACGTTTGATACACTCGAACTGGTATCGTTTATTTCCTGCATCGCCGTCAACATGGATTCCATACGTTCAGTACCATCTCGAACCTCTTGTAGCGTGTCGTTACTTAAGGATTGAGCTTGTGATGCACTATTATTGTTATGTTGAGCGTTTGTTTCGACTTCATTCATCGAAGAGGCAATTTGCTCCAGACCTGATGCCAGGGTGGTTGTAGTATTGGAAAGGCTGTACGCAGATTTTGCAAGTTCCGAAGCATTTGCATTGACAGTTACTGAAGATGATTTGGTGTCATCAATCACCCTGCTTAGCAAGTCTATTGTTTTATTGATGCTTTGTTTAAGATCATTTAAACCATTTCTAAAGTTGCCGTTGACACGAACAGACAAATCGCAGGTTGATACCTTTTCCATGACTTGCTGGATTTCGTCATTGACAGTTTGCAGCTCATCAGCCCTGATTTTTGATTGCCTTTTTTCTTCATTGATTATCTGTTGGCTTCTAATTACATTTCGTTCGTAATTTAATCCAAGTGCGAGCATGATTAAACCAAGTACCAGGTAGGCAACAAAATATTCTGTAGGGTCGCTAGGTAATGGCTTGAAGGCATATCCGGTTAAACCCATGTAGTAATAAATCACAATTGATACTGCTGTTACCAAACCCCAGAAAATTCCCGAACGGATTCCTGCCATCATGATACTTAACATCACAACAATGACATACCAGGAGTTTGAAGTTGCCTTGACACCGTTTCCATCAATGATCAGGTAAGTCAATAATCCAAACATAACCAGGGTAATGGCATTTCCCACCCAAAAAATACTTCCGGTTTTCTTAAGAAAAAGTAAAAGTAACAGAATAACTACCCCACATAACAAAATGATGGATCCATCTGCAAATCGAGCTGTCAGGAAATACCAAATTGTATAAACAAGTGCAGCCGCATTTAAACTAAAAATGACAATGATTACGAGTTTGGCTTTTGTGAATGCTATCGGGTCGTTTTTGATTTTTCCCGGAATGAGTTTGTCGAATAATCCTAAATTGCTCATAACTGCTCCTTAACAGGGTTAATTATTTGGAATGACTCAAATTTTGATTGATAAGATTAAATCACGGTCTGTAACCGAATCAAGAAATTGACATTCCAAAATTCATCGGAAAACTAACCCAAACTTTGTTGGAAAACATCAGTCAAACATTTTAGTGTGTTAAAGACTGAAAGCCGATTGAAGTTTCCTCAATACGCAAATGAACGCGGCGGTTCGATGTGGCTGTCAAGTGATATTCCTGATTGGATTCAATAATCACTTGTAGAGGCCTGACATTATTGATTGTATATCAATACATATGTAACACTCCTGCCAATTTGAAACGTATTAAAAATTAAAAAATACTAAAAAATCAATTCGGGTAAATTGGCCCCAAATGTAGAAAACATACAAGTTTGGAATCTCTATAGGTAGGCTTCATCGTATTCTATAGATAAGGCCTATCTCATCGAAAAAAGTTATTCTAGATATAAACCATTGAAAAGGATTATTGAAGAGTTTAAAGAAAAAACTGTGACTTCATTTGTCATTTTTTTTTGAGACAATATCTGAAAACGTCAAGCAGAGTGGCGAGATCGGGTTTTGAAATTGAATTGAAAAAAACGAAGGTTCGGTTTTTGGTTTTGATGTTTTTGTTCTATTTCGCTTATCTTCACATCCATGATCGGACATGAAAAAACCGCCTGGCAAAAAAACAGGTTTCCGGATAATGCTGTGTAGAGAGGGTTT
>JAKSDL010000896.1 GCA_022360105.1 Pseudomonadota bacterium | reverse complement strand
CGGATTCATTAAAAGATTATTCACCCGAATCAGCTTTCCATCGCATAACAGGACCGCCCTTTCAATGATGTTTTCCAGTTCGCGAACGTTACCTCTCCAGTTGTAATTGGCAAGCAGTTTATAAACATCTTCATCAATTCCTGGCAGCGGCTTGTTATTAATTGTGGAGTATTTATCAACAAAATAGTCGGCCAACACTTTAATATCACCTTTTCTATCGCGAAGAGGCGGTAGTTCCATGGGAATCACATTCAGTCTGAAGTACAAGTCTTCGCGAAACGTTTCGTTCTCCACACAATCCAAAAGCACACGGTTGGTGGTAGCGATGACCCTCACATCCACCGGAATGGTTTCTGATCCGCCAACCCTGTCAATAGTATATTCCTGTAAAACCCTTAACAATTTAGCCTGGAGTGAAAGCGGCATTTCACTGATCTCGTCCAAAAGGATGGTTCCGGTATTGGCTTGTTCGAACTTCCCCCTGTGTTCGTTAATAGCCCCTGTAAATGCCCCTTTTTTGTGTCCGAACAATTCGCTTTCCAATAGGTTTTCGGGCAGGGCAGCACAATTGATAGCGACAAAAGGTCCTTCGGCTCGATCAGAATGTTTATGGATATATCGGGCCAGCAATTCCTTACCCGTACCGCTTTCGGATTGAATCAGCACGCAAGCCTTACTAGGCGCCACATTTCTGGCAATATCCAATAGTTTTTCCATGCTCGAATCAGCGGTGATGATATCTTTGGATGTTGCCTCTTCAAGGGCTGCTTCTTCGGATTTTTTTGCAGGTGCTTTTTTTCCGTTTGTTTCCGCCGCAACTGCTTGTGCGGGTTGCTCTTTTTTAAAGGTGAGAGCTCTTTCGATCAGAAAAATAAAAGTGTCGAAATCGAATGGTTTCTGGACGTAATCAAAAGCCCCGTGTTTCATGGCAGAGATGGCCGTATCAATAGTTCCATAGGCTGTTATCAGGATCACCGGAATATCAGGATTAGTCGCTTTGATATCCTTCAGCAGCTCTAGTCCGCTGCGCTTGGGCATGGTCATATCAGTTATGACCAGGCTGTATGAGTTTTTCTTGAATTTGTTGAACCCATCTATGGCATTGTGAGACAATTCAACGGGATACCCGCATCGCTTTAACGCAGCTTGCATGGCTATTCTCATTTCAACTTCGTCATCAACCACTAAAATAGGATCTTTAACTATCATATCAACACCTGAATCGGGGGAAAAAACGGGTTAATTATAAACTCCAGAATTCAGTCTACCCTGGGTATCCCAAAAATCTGGTAACTGAATCCACCATTCCTGAGGCTAGTCTGCCCGGCAATGTTTTTCTTGTCTCATATTTCACAATAAAAATATCTAACGCGTCACTTTTAGTCAGTAGATAATCATCGCTGGTAACCAGCTCATCTACCAGGTTCAATTCTAATGCCTTGTTACCATACCAGTGTTCTCCGGTTGCTATCCTGGAAATATCGAGATTTTTACGACCCTGCATCACAAAATCCTTAAACATGCTATGGGTTTCTTCCAGTTCCTGTTTTAATTTATCCCTGTCATCATCGGTGTTCTCCCCAAATACTGTGAGGGTGCGCTTAAACTCACCGGCAGTAATTTGTTCGTAATCAATGTCTTTCTTTTTAAGCAACCGGTTAAAATTTGGCAACTGGGCAATCACTCCGATAGATCCGATAATCGCAAACGGAGCCGAAATAATTCTATTGGCGGTACAAGCCATCATATACCCGCCACTGGCGGCAACTTTATCCACGGCTATGGTTAATGGAATTTCCTTTTTACGGATTCTCATCAATTGAGACGCGGCAAGTCCATAGGTGTGTACCATTCCTCCACTGCTTTCCAAACGGACAAGTACCTCATCCCCTGGTTTTGCCACGGTTAAAACAGCTGTAATTTCCTCCCGGAGACTTTCAACCGCAGACGCCTTAATATCACCAATAAAATCAATCACAAAAATTCTATTTCGTGTTTCCTGCTCCTGTTTGGATTTTTTTGTCTCTTTTTTACGGGATGCCTTTTCTTTTTTGACTTTGCTCTTCCACAGATGTTTCGGCAACGTCACCTGTTCGATGGTTTTAGCAAACTGTTTGTATTTCTCGTTCAAGCTGACGACCTGAACCTGATCCTTCCTTATGGCCTTACTTTTGAACAACAACGACATGAAAGCACTTATCACTATTAAACATGCCGCTACAATGGTTATGGTTTTCGCGAGAAAGAGTCCGTATTCCAATAAAATTGCAATCATCATTAATCAAATTTGGGTTTCAAGCTACATTTTTCCCTTTGTACTCTATTTTATCTCCAATGAAAAGGGGGAAGGCGCCCGCAGAATTGAAATATGCGGCTTTTGCACAGGTCGCATGCAAAAGTTTCTGAAAAAAGGGGAAAAATTTTGAGATATGGTATCTCGTTCTTGTCGAAGTCAAATGAATCCGCTAAAGAGGAAAAATGTTGTTAAGTATCGGAGATCATGCTATTTATAAGACAACAGCATCTTTTCATAGATATTGGAGGTTTCATCTCTTAACAGGGCAAAAATAATATGAAGAAAGAAGATTATGAAGTCTTTGGCATTTCGGTTGAAAGTATAAGAAATAAAAATGAAAGTCAGGTCATTAGGCACATGCGGGAGCTGATTCCCCAATTCCCGGAATTTGATTATTGCTCCATCTGCATCCAGGATGTTTACGCTCTAAGCCTGAACCAGCTCAGTCCACGGTATATCCAATCCGGAACCATTGTCATAAAAAAAGAACTCACAGAGGAAGATTTTAAAGACATCGTTGAGGACTCAATCGAGCAGGTGCTTAAAAACAAAAACCACCCTGCATAATGTGTATGCAAGATGGTTTTGTTATTATATTCCAGACTTTTAGTTCGTTTACCCCGCAAACTTCTGCGGATGGAGGATAAACGCCAGTACATCCGCCAGAAATACACAAACCTGCACAAATACAACAGATATCAGAATTATTGTCAGCACCATGGGGACGTCTTGCCGAATCAAAGAATTAAGTAAGGATTCCCCAAGTCCAGGCAAATCAAAAACAACCTCCACTACCAAAGCGCTACTGACAATTAGCGGTAAACGATAGGCAGTTACCGGCAAAATGGTGATCAGACTGTTTCGGAAAGCATGCCATGCTACCGTACCTGGGCGCGGGAGAAGTCCACTGGTCTGCAATCCGACCGCCAGCGCGTTTTCAACATATTTTGACTGGAGTTCCCTGCTATGAACGTTTGAAGTTAAACGCAACACATCCATGGCAGATCCACTGCCCAATGCGAGTGCTATGACCGCCAGAAACAGGTTGGATTCACTTTTCAGGAGCAGGAAGAGAAAGTAGGCAATAATATAGGCAGGTATGGATGAACATAAAAACAACATCGAATTGGACGCTGATGAAAAATAGTCCATAATTGAACTACTCGTTCCCGAGATAATCTCATTATTCAACGTCGCTTTAGCTGTCCCTACGAACATACCCATAAAAGCTGCCACTAAAAAGGCATTCCAACACAGAGCCAGTGTATTCCAGGATCTGGCACGGAACTCAGCAGCCAGCCAGTTTCCCGTGCTTTTATCTGAAACCATAGGTTCGCCTTTAATCATCAGACCAACCCAATTAACATAATCCCCGGTTGTCCACCGCTGGACAACCGTTTTTTCTTGAGTGGTGCTCCTGGGATCCGTAACCACTTTGGGTGGCAGGAATGTCAACAACAACTGAATACCGAATGTGGCCAACAAACCAATCCAAATCAGACGCAACACAAATCTAAAAAATACAAACCGAACCAGTGAGATCATAAGATGTGCTCCTGTATTTACCGGTTTTGTGCAAGTTTAATTATTCACCAGTTGCTGGTAACACAACCCATTCTTCTACAGACCCCAACAAAGCGTTAGGATCAAAAATCATCACATTATCCAATCGAGCCGAATGGTATGCGCTTGTCGGCAGACTCATTAAAAATACATAAGGACTCATATCGGAAATCATAGCATGCATTGTTTTAGCTGCCGGCAACCGCTGCTCCCAAAAGGCTGAATTTTCCCAGGAATCCAGGATTTTATTTAAACGTTCCGAACTAACGCTGGTGATATTGGATGGACTGTCAGAGCGATAGAATCGAGCAATGTTGTAGCCATCGGTAAATCCTGAATGCCTGACCAGGGCCATTTCAAAGTTTTTGTTTTGAATCTGGGTATCAAATGCCAGTCCCAGACCTTTGGTTTCAACTTTGATCCCTATCTCTTCCAATTGCAGGGCGGCTTTACTGGCCAGCCGCTCCATGGTTTTGGATGCGTCATCCTGAAAAATCAGAGTGGTGTTGAATCCCTTGTTTCGTCTCATCAGTTTTTTTGCAGCTTTTAAATCAAACTTCTGCATATCCTTGAAGGATTGATAACGTTTGTCATCGTTATGTGCAAACGGTCCCAGGTTGAGATATTCTTCAACTTCTCCGCTCCGAACCTGCTGAGCCAGTTCTAATTTGTTAACTGCCTTGGCAACAGCTTGCCTGACTTTCTTATTGGAGAATTTAGGAGAAATAGTGTTGAACGCAATTGCGTAAAAATGCAAGGGGATGTAGTTGGCATGTTTCAATCCTTTTTCATCCAGCATGGCATGGAGATTAGGAGATGTTTCCAGAATCAGATCCAACTTACCATCAATCATCATCCTGACCTGTTTTTCCTGGTCGTGTACCAATGTCGCCTCAATGGTGCGAATGATCGATTCCTTGGCAAGACCTTGTTCAGATACTTCTTCCTCACCGGTTCCAACTTCAGCCTTTGTAGAGGTGAATCTGAGGGTATTTCCTGTCCACTCATCAAACTTGTAAGGTCCTGTTCCTATAGGTTTTCTGGCAAATTCCTGGGCCACAGGATCAGACCTTAAATCCAGGGACATTGGCTTTCCGTAATACTGGGTAGGAATGATCTTAAACGCCAACAAGTCTCTAACTACATGAATCGAGATATTTTCCTTGAACACGATTCGCACTGTAAAATTATCAACAATATCCACCCGGTCAATCAGTTGGTTGATCCGTCCTCTAAGTGGCGAACGGTTGTTGGGATTTTTTATACACTCGACCGTAAACCTGACGTCCCTGGCTGTGACCATGTGCTCAGGATCATCATGCCATCTTTTTTCCTGATCCAGCTCCACGATAAAAATATTACGGTTTTTTTCATCCTGGATAAAATCGGTTGCCAGTCCATCAATGTATTCCCTGGGCTCACGTCCACTTCTGTTTGCTAAACCGTCAAACAAAGGATCAAGAAGTGTCAGACCTGCAGCATTTTGCTCATACAATGGATTCAGGGTGTCCGGCATTTGGTTAAACGCGACAATCAGGGTTTCCTGTCGGATTTTTCGTTCAATAGCCAAGCGTTTCTTCTCTTGAACATCCAAATAGTAGAATAGTCCTATAGCAGCAACGATCAGAACCGCTACTCCCCCAATGATCATGTTTCTTTTTGACATAGTTTTCTCCTGGAAATTCAAAATGTCTCAGGCAGACCAGCGTCTTCGCTAACCTGCCTTAAGTTAAGTTCTAAACCTGATTAGAAAGTAACCGGAATTTTGTATATTCTGGCTTTAATCTCATATTTCTTTTCGTTACTCCTCTGATTTTCTACTTCTATATAGTAACGACCGCCTTTGAAGTCTTCAGTATAGTAACTTCTCTTTCCACCTTGAGTTCTGGGCGCCTTAAGCATGTTTTTCTCTCGGGCGGTTTTTTTGTAGTAGTTCCTCAGGTAAGTCAGCTTGTGCGACTTTGGAACTTCCACTTCCAAAGCATAAACGTCTTCAGACTTGATTGTCTTGTCCTTTGGTTTTGGAAGTTGTGAACCACCCTGCCATTTCTGTTTTTTACCTTTTGTCAGGGTTCCGATTCCTTCACTAGGTCTTAAAACCGTAGTTACCAGAGGCTTCAAAGGAGCACCCTTAGCCAGGAAAGCTCTCCACCTTCTGTTTCTTTCTTCGATTTTTCTCTGACGCTCAGCTTCCTTTCTTCGGGCTTCTGCCAGTTTTATCAGGCGTTGTCTTTCCGAAGCTCTTGCCAGTCGAATTCTGGCTTTTTCTGTCTGCTGGCGTTCTCTTTCTTTACGAAGTTCCTCTGCCGCAATTCGTTTATTCTCTTCTTCGATTCGCTTGCGCTCTTCTTCCGCAATTCTGGCTTTTTCAGCTTCAATCTGGCGCTGAATCTCAATGGCCTGTTCTGTGGACTCACGCACATAATCAAGATCATCAACATTGAACCTTACTCTTTTATACCGTTTGACATAAGCATCGGCTTTGCGAATGCAGACCATAGCATCCTTGTAGGCTTCTTCCAGAAAATGATTTTTTGCGCATTCCAGGTTTTTATCAAATTCAGCCAAAAGCTTTCTTCTCTTTTTCATCTCCACGTCAGCACGAGCTTTCATTTTTTTAAGCCGGTCACTGACTGGCAGGTTATGAGCCTTGGTGAATTTTAGGTAGGCATTATACTCTTTAATGACATTCACCCAGTAATCGTCATTGGCATAGTCTGTTGTAACCAGAAAATAGGCTTCTTCGTTTATGACGAATGCCTCATCGGCCAGTTTTCTTAATTCCGGGTTTCTATCGAAATAAGGTTTGGACCGCTTATTTTCCTGCTCGACCATGGCAGTTGTATAACGAAGCATTTTTAAATGTTGCTTCTTTCGCTTGGCTTCTTTTGCCTTCTTCATCAGCTGAGTCAGAATCACAAGATTCCCCTCTTCAATCATTGTTCCTGACTCGGCGAACTGCTTCTTCAACGGGCTTGATTTGTTAATCCATGACGCATCGTCCCACTTAAATTGGTAATCAACGACTGCCAAACTATGCTCAACCATGGCCTGGTTGTTCCCCGCTTCCTTGGCCGCGATTGCTTGATTATATGAATCTTCCATGGCCATTGCTGCATTGGCCTGTGAGATTTGCAATGAAAGGTCTGCTTCAGGTTCCAGTTTCCATTCCGCGATGGCTCCTTCATAATCCCCGCCACCAAATTTTGACCATCCTTTCTGTAGTGGAGAACACCCAGAAAAAAACATGGACGTGATAAATAGCAAACTGCTTACAAACCAGAAAATCCTCTTCTCCTTCCTAACCATTTTTACCTCCACCAGTACGGTTTAGTTATAACAACACTAAGCATTCAGCGCTGGGTGATATATAAAATCAACCTGGCTGGGTGCCAAGATCTTCCAAAGTTCCCAATTTGTTTGCTGCATCAATCAAACGATTGGTTGCTTTGTGTTTTGCATGATTTAAAATATTGTAGACGGTATCATTTTCGACCACTCTGCCATCATCAATAACGATAATCCGATCACAAAGCTTGGAAACGATGCCAATCTCATGAGAAATCAGGATACAACTCATAGGGTTGTCTTGATCATACTTGCGTTCTTTCAGGTACTCGATCATTCGGTTCTGGGCAATCAAATCCAAATGAGTGAATGGTTCATCCGCCACGATCATAGAAGGCCTGCTTCCAAACGCCCGCAACAATGCATAGCGTTGCTTCTGGCCGCCACTAAGATTAGTAGGAAACTCATCCAGCGTTCTTTCATTCAGTAGAAGAAGATCCAGCATCGATTCAAGTGCCTGATCAATTTCATCCGGATTCATGCCCATTCCGGAAAAGCATTCTTCCAGATTTTGTCTCATCGTCAGAGATGGATCAAACGTATCAGCCGGATCTTGGAAAACTACCTGTAAAGAACGATGAAATCGTATCTTATCCTTTCGATTCTTGAGTTTATCGATGGTCAAACCATCAAAATCGATATGACCTGAAAAATCGGAAAACAATCTGGAAAGCACGCCGCCAATAGTTGATTTCCCCGAACCGGAGCTTCCCACCAAAGCGACAAACTCTCCTTCCTTCACATCAAAATTAATTTCCCTGAGCACAAGGGTCTGCTTTCTGTTTAAAAAAGACTTGCGTTGAAAACCGAAGTCTACACCATCAAACGAAACCAGGGTATTTTGGCTGGCCCTGGTTTCCGATTCTATATTGGAACCTCCATGTCTATCAACAATATCGGATAATCTAACCAGTTCTTCCAGCTTTTCATGACAGGGATTTTTAAATACTTCTTTAATGCTTCCTGCTTCATACAACTTACCGGCATGCATGAAGAGAACTCGCTCTGTTTCCAGAGCATTTAATACACTTAAATCGTGGGTAACGCAAAAGATAGAACCCAGGAATCCGGAGCTTCTTAAACGCTTCAGGGTATCGATCAATTCTGTTACAGTCACCGAATCCAATGAATTGGAAGGTTCATCCGCCAAAAGGATCGAGCATTGTCGACACAGACTCATGGCAATACCAACTCTCTGCCTTTGTCCGCCGCTTAGCTCGCCGGGATATCGACCTTTTATCAGTGTTTGATCAGGTAAACCTGCATTTGACAGGGAATCAACCACTGAACTCCAGATCTCTTCCTCTTTTAATTCTGGATTGATGGTTTTAACCGCCTCGATGAGCTGGTAATCTACTTTCAATGAAGGATTCAAACTTTGACCCGGCTCTTGAAAGATAGTTCTGACCTTTCGACCTCTGACTTGCTCCAGCTCTTTTGGAGAGAGCCCTAATATGGGAATGCCGTCAATAGCAATATCCCCCCTGGTTGCCCATTCATTTTTGGGCAGAAGTTGAAGGATTGAACGAAAGAGCGTTGTTTTTCCGACTCCTGATTCTCCTAATAGTCCAACCGACTCCCCTTTTTTGATTGAAAATGAAACATCATCCACCACCCGTACACCGCTGCTAATCGGGATACAACTCAAGTTTTTAACCGATAGCACTTCCTGACTGTCTGTGTTTTTGCTCGTTTTCACGTGTATCAACCTATATTAGGATTCACCCCTGAGGATACCGGCCAATGTATCACCTATGATATTGACTCCCAGGATACTCATAATGGTCACCAGAATCGGCGACGAAACAATCCAAAGATTCTCGACGAATAAAATGGAACGTCTGGCTTCCGCCAGAATCTTACCCCAGGACAGATAGCCTCCGGTTCCTAATTCACCAAAACCAATTTCAAACGCATATCCCAGTGCAGACTCTACCAAAATAGTTGCACCAAACAAAAATGTGGCCTGGACAATGATTTCCGAAAGGCTATTTTTCCAAAGAATGTTATAAAAAAGAACTTTCTTGGGGCTGACATTAGAACTCTGCAAAGCTGTAATAAATCGCTTTGATTTCAATTGATTAACACGATTTTCTACAACTCTTGCCATGGCAGGCAAGGATGATATGCCGATGGCAAATCCCGCCATGGGCACGGCATACGATGCCACAAGTCTGGTAGAGGCTGAAGCGGCGGCCCAGAAGTTAAACACTCCCAAAACTATCAATACAAAAAATAATTGAGGAACGATTTCAAAAAACTGGGTTATCACCGAGGCAATCTGGCGAACAATTCGGTTATTTTGTGATAGTAACAATCCCGTTGGCACTCCCGTAATTAAAGCGATGATCGTTGCAAATGCTGCAACCAGATATGCATTCATCCCTCCAATTACAATGGTCGAAAGAATATCTCTACCCTCATAGTCTGTTCCCAGCATGTATTCCGCGTTTGGAGACAAGCTTTTCTCAAAGCTGGTCATAACGGTTTTTGATGCAAAATAAGGAAAATCGGTAAATGCAACGCACATGCAAAAATACATGGGAAGAATCAGCAGCATACCGGTAATTAATTTGAATTTTCTGAGCTTGACGCTGGTATATATAACCGCACCAGTAACCAACAGACATGCCAGAATAGCTGCACCGATCCTGATTGAATGACTTTCAAACGCTCGAAAAACAATCATTAAAAAAGGAAAAAACGCGACCAGTGGAACCGCTTGTAGTGCTCTCTTTTTTAACAACCTGGGTTGCCGAACAAGATCTGCTTTTAATGCTAAAGTTTCCATAGTTATTGCCTGGCGATTTTCAAGACTGATCCTTCATCCCACTTCACTATTTTGATTATTGGCTCAGAATATAACATTTTAAAGAGCATAGTCTACTTTTTTTAAGATTCGTTCGTAATTTGAAGCGAAGAAACAAATATGTAATCAACTGAAATGGTTGGTGTTACCAAAAATGTCTATTCTACAAATTTCCCATAAACTCACGACCAGACTTAATTTGACTGTGGAAATTTTCAGACCCAGTTTATAATTCTGTTTACAGTTCTATTCGGGGAAAAAATGCTTAAATCCAGCAATAAAGGTGCATAGCGCCGAAGTTGCACTGCCCTAACAGATAATTTGAGAATTTTGAATTATGTAAATAAATGTAAATTACTAAACAAGCTGGAGAGCACAATTAAAGGGCATTAATAACAAAAGAATAGGAAATAATCAAGATATGCTTACAGACAGGGGATTTTCCCAAAATGGATATTCGAAATAGAAATGAAAGTGAATTGAATTAGACTTAATCGTACAGATACTTCATGAATTATCTTTTAATTTCAGAATGTTAATGGTGAAGTTAAAACTAAACAACAATTAAGGCAATTTTCATCCTAAAAAAACTTTGACGCACCAAAACGTTCAATAAAGTACAAAAGTTTCGATGAAATCATGTTTTTGAAATTATTTCACAATGAATTTACAATTCACATTGTTGACAATTCTTCGCTTTACAATTCAAGAAATGGTTTAATTGAATTGCTGACTGGAACGGGATCGTCCAAATGTAAATGGTGCGAGCCAGGCAAGGTAATTTGTTTTAATTTTTGGATTTTGTCACAGCGTCTTTTAAGATAGTCTTTGTCGCTGAATATCCCGTTCTCTGCCAGTATTAATAAAACTGGTGACTGAATAGCTCCCAGGTAAGCAAGCACCTGTTCATCGGTCAGATAACTAGGTGATGTTACTTTTAAACGCGGATCACTTCTCCAGGCGACTCCCTCTTCCAATTGCACGGTTCCTCTATTTACCAATACCTCAACTGAAGATCGTTTCATGTCTCCAACGCTAGCCCTGGCAGAAATCATATCGTTTATTTGCTTATAGACAGGCGGTGATTTCCGGGTCAATGTCTTCATTTGTGCGATAGATTTTGCAAGAAATTTTGGCGCCTCGCTGGGATCCCTGCTCATGGCTCCCAATCCTTCGATTAGAATCAATTTATCTATGCGATCCGTTATTGCTCCTGAAGAAATACTTGCTATCCCCGCCCCCAGGGAGTGCCCCATCAGGGTGAACCGATCCCAATTCAAGGCATCGGCAACGTCAATAACATCCGAAACATAATCCAGGTAATGGTATCTTATTCCTCGAGGTCTATGAGCTGAAAATCCATGTCCGGGAAAATCCAAAGCAACAAGATCAACTTCAGGCAAGAGTGGGGCTAAATGATCGAAGGTTGCGGCATTATCCAGCCAGCCGTGCAAGGCTAGTATTTTCTGTCCCTTTTTGTT
>JAKSDL010000466.1 GCA_022360105.1 Pseudomonadota bacterium | reverse complement strand
GAAAAAAGCTGCCAGGCAAAAATCAAACATTTGGAAGCGCAAACAAGCAAGGAAAACTAGCAGGAAATTTTTCTGACCAAATGTTCCTAAACAAGCAGGTAGCATACAATTTAAAGACTCATCAAAATAGGTATGGCGTCACCTGATTTCAACCTGATTTCATAAATGCCAACAATCCTCATGGTTTTGGATCCATGGATGTCCACAATTTTACATCTTAGACTGATAATGGGCAACTGTGCCATGTGACTTCGGCTTGGTTTGCAAAGGGGATGTTGTCACGTTTTATTAAAACCCTAAAATGTGTGTTATAAGTAGTGATAAAAAACAATCATGGATGGAAATGATCTTCTGTCACAAAGTTTATTGCTTGACCTGGAAATAGGAAAGGCGAACAAAAAAATTTACCAGGTGGGCGCTGTTTTTCGCGATCAGGAATTTGAGATAAAGGGCAAGGATATAAGTTATTCGGACTTGTGCAGCCTGGACCAATTTGCTGCAGATGCAAATTATATCCTTGGTCACAATATCATTGGGCATGACCTTCCCATTCTCCGAAAACACTATCCTGATCTTTTAATTCTTTCCTTACCTGTTATCGATACTTTGTATCTTTCTCCGCTGGCCTTCCCAGAGAATCCTTATCACAAGCTGGTAAAAAACTACAAACTCGTCAAGGACTCCCTTAATAATCCTGTCAACGATGCGCGGCTTGCCGGAAGAATATTCAGAGATCAGTGGGAAAGCTTTGAAAAACAGTACCGGGAATCCCCGGAGTTGATTAGATTATTCAGCTTTTGTTTTCAACAAAGCTCATCGAAAGGTGGATTGAAGGATTCTCATGGAATCGGTCTGATTTTCAGGCAGCTAATTCTTGATCAAGCCCTATCTCTGAAAAATGCAGCAGGCCATTTCCTAAAGCTGGCAAAAGACAAAGCCTGTTCAACTGCTGCCCTGGAAATCTGCGAGCAAATCCTTGATTCAGAAAATGCCATGGTAATGGCTTACTGTGCAGCATGGCTTCAAGTCTCTGGAGGAAATTCTGTGCTGCCCGGTTGGGTTCGGCATGAATTTCCGGAGACAATATCCGTCCTGACCAAACTGCGTGAAACACCGTGCGAAGATGAAGACTGTCCGTACTGCTCACAAAACCATGATCCCAAAAGACAACTGAAACGGCTCTTCGGGTTTGAAAATTTCAGACTATTGCCGGAAGCTGCTGACGGCTCCAGTCTACAACAGAAAATTGTTGCCACCGGCATGAGGGGAGAGCCTATGTTGGCAATCCTTCCTACAGGAGGTGGAAAATCCCTTTGTTATCAATTACCAGCTTTGGTCCGCTATCAACGTAGAGGACTTTTAACAATCGTCATATCTCCGCTGCAGGCATTAATGAAAGATCAGGTGGATAACCTGAACTCCATTTCTGTTGAAGCGATTTCAGGCATACTCACGCCACCGGAACGCAGGCAGATTCTTGATAGAGTCCGTTTGGGAGACATTTCGATTTTATACGTCTCCCCCGAACAACTCAGGAACTATTCAGTGAGGGAGACTATCTCACAGCGAGAGATCAGCTGCTGGGTTTTTGATGAAGCGCATTGCTTGTCCAAATGGGGACATGATTTTAGACCGGATTATCTGTACGCATCCCGTTTCATTCGGGAGTTCTCCGAAAAGCACCAGAACGGGATCTCACCTGTTGCCTGCTATACGGCAACCGCCAAACTGGATGTCATAAACGAAGTCAGGGAGCATTTTCAAAGAGAACTTGACCAGGAATTGACGGTCTTTCACTCAACAGTGGAACGACCGAATCTCTCCTTCAAAGTGATTCCTTCAAATGCTTATGAAAAAAATGCAAAAATCCATGAACTGCTAGTGGATAAGCTACGGGATTCTGAAGGAACAGCTATTATCTATGCCTCAAAACGGAAGCGAACCGAGGAGATAGCAGAATATTTGGAAGGACTGGACCACAATGTCCGGGCTTTTCATGCCGGACTGGATGCCGCAGAAAAAAGAAAGATCCTGGAAGATTTCGTCAATGGAGACATTCAGGTGATTAGTGCCACAAACGCCTTTGGAATGGGCATTGACAAGGACAATGTAAGACTGGTGATTCACGCTGATATTCCGGGTTCCCTGGAGAATTACCTTCAAGAAGCTGGTCGTGCCGGGCGCGATCTGGAGGAGGCTGAGTGTATCTTGCTGTTTGACCAATCTGATCTTGATAATCAATTCGGTTTGGAAAAGCATTCGGAGTTAACGCAAAAGGATATTGCCGGTATACTGCGTACTTTAAGAAAATGCAGAAAAAGTCGTGGTGATGAAGTGATTGTGACCAGTGGGGAGATTGCCCGTTTTGATGAGGATGACTATTCTTTCGACCCATCGGAGTCATCCACCGACACGAAAATCCGGACGGGAATCGCCTGGCTGGAACGAGCAGGTTATCTGGAAAGAAATATGAATCAAACCAGCATCTTTCAGGGGAAACCTACAATTGCCACAATGAAAGAGGCCGAAAAAAAGATCGACTCCTTGGACCTTAAGCCCAACCAGAAAGAGATCTGGCTGAGTATCCTGCGGGAGATATTCAACGCTGACATTGATGAAGGATTAAAAGCCGACCAAATAGCAGAAGCCGCTATTCCTTACGAAAAAAGCGTAGAGGAAACTGTAAACAGTCCTCTCACGCCAAGTCAAAAGGTTATTCGTATTTTAAACCAGATGGTGGATGCCGGGTTGCTCAAAAAAGGGATTCAATTATCTGCGTTTATACAGTCCAAAGGCAGGAAATCTGGTATATCCCTGCTTGATGAGATCTGCATTCTTGAAAACGCCTTGATGAATTTGATGAAAGAAGAAGATCCCGATTCCGACAAAGGAGAGTGGGTTGATTTTCATTTAGTTAAAATCAGTCAGCGCTTGAAAAGTAATGGGATTGAGAATGCCCCCGACACTCTCAAACAGATCTTGAAAGGAATATCGCTCGATGGTAAGGGACTGGCAGGAAAAAAAGGGAGTCTTATATATAAACAGGTTTCAAAAGAAAGATACAAGATTAAGCTACAACGAAGTTGGGCAAACATTACTGAAACTGTTAAACGTCGTCAGGCGGTATCCATGGTGATTTTGCACTATTTGATCAGCAAAATGCCGGAAAAACGTTCAACGGATGGCAATGTGCTGATTGAGTTCACGTGTGAAGAACTGATCGATGAACTGAAAAGGGATATGGAGTTGCAAGGACTCATCGGCGATCATCTGGCTGTGACCGAGCGCTGCCTGATTCAAATGCATGATATGAAGATCATTACCCTGCAGGGAGGGTTGGCTGTTTTTCGGCAGGCAATGCGTATCCGCTTGTTACCGGAAAAGGGCAAGGCCAGATACAACAAAGGAGATTATAAACCCTTGGAAATGCACTATACAGAAAGGGTATTTCAGATTCATGTGATGGGGGAGTATGCCCGGTTGGGGGTCGAAAAATTGAAGCAGGCTCTTCGGCTTGTATTTGATTACTTCGAGGAAGATAAACAGTCTTTTTTTAAAAAATACTTCAAGGGGCGTGAAGATGAGGTCGCCTGCCCGGCGAATCCTGAAACCTTCAGCAAAATTGTTGACAAGCTGGGTAACGTTCAACAACAGGAAATCGTTGTCAATGATATGGAATCAAATATCCTGGTGCTTGCTGGTCCGGGATCTGGTAAAACAAAAACGATTGTGCATCGCTGCGCTTATTTAATTTGTGTGCAACAGGTTAGAGCCTCCTCTATTTTGATTTTGTGTTATAATCACAATGCCGCAATGATCCTTAAAAAACGATTGATTGAATTGATAGGACAAAGAGGGAGCTTTGTCATGGTTTCAACCTATCATGCATTGGCAATGCGTCTGGCTGGGATCTCCTTTAGCGAAGAGAAAATGGAGTTGGAACAGATCGATTTCAATAAAGTAATTACCGATGCAACCGATCTTTTAAACGGTAAAACCGAATTGCCTGGAGTCGATGGCGAAGAACAACGAGAGCGATTGCTGGGGGGAATCCAGACGATTCTGGTTGATGAATACCAGGACATCGATGCTTCTCAATACAAACTTATTTCAGCAATCGCCGGCAGGGACGTTTCTGATAAAGATGAAAAAATCTCCATTATGGCTGTAGGAGATGATGACCAAAACATCTACAGTTTCCGAGAAACCAGCATCGAATATATTCGAAAGTTTCAAGAAGACTATCGAGTCATTCCCAATGATAAATCAAAAGAAACAACTGAAGTCGCTTTGAAATATTTGACGGAAAATTACCGTTCAAGCTCTGCGATTATCGATACGGCCAATTCTTTTATCAGGCACAATCGCCATCGTATGAAAACGGAGTATCCCATTAGAGTCAATAACTCTCGGAAAAATGATCCTTCAGGAGGATATTGGGAAAGACTTGATCCGGCCAGGAAAGGAAAAGTATTGATCGTCAGGGTTCCTGATCATGGTGGGCAGCCGCCGGCAATTCTCAATGAATTGTCACGGTTGAAAAATCTGAAGCCTGATGCCTGCTGGTCTGACTTTGCCATTCTGGCACGCACCAGATCGATATTAGTGCCAATACGTTGTCTGCTTGAAGAAAACGGAATTCCAGTTTCGTACAGACTTAACAAAGATGATGTACCTCCTCTCCATCGGATTCGTGAAATAAGACGCTTTCTAATGTTTTTGCATGAAAATCGGAAGAATTCCTTTAAAATATCGGATTTAAAAAGAAGCTATGAGATTTCCTTCGGTCCAATAGGTAAAAATATGTGGGGAGACATGCTAAATGATTTGCTGGCAAACCTCCTCAAAGAATCCGGAGACGCAAGCATTGCAGTGGGGGTGGTCATTGATTACCTTTATGACAATCTGGCTGAGCTCCGCAATGAACAAGTATTTGGAAATGGTGTTTTTCTCAGCACCATGCATGGGGCCAAAGGAATGGAATTCAACCATGTGTTTATCGCGGACGGAGGCTGGCATTTAGAATCAACTTCCGCAGATATTGAGGATGAAAGAAGGTTATTTTATGTGGCGATGACCAGGGCGATGGAAACACTGACAATTATGTCCGTGAATGGCTCTGCAAATCCCCATGTCCCGTTGCTTAAATCAAGTAATTGCCTGTTTTCAGAATGTCAATCTCCAATTATCAGCAGCAAGGACTATACAAATAAACGATTTCAG
>JAKSDL010000332.1 GCA_022360105.1 Pseudomonadota bacterium | reverse complement strand
CCTGAGTTTTCATGAATGTGACCGCAGATAACGAGTTTTGGTCGTACCCGATCAATCAGGTTACCAAGGGCTTTACTTCCGGCATGAAATCGTTTTAAAACTTTGTCACATGAACCCCGTGGCGGGGTGTGGGTGACAATAATACTTTCTGCTGACAATAATCGACTCAACTTTTCCAAAACCTTTTGTTCGAACCAGTGCACCTTGGCATAAAAGGGAATCGGCACAGCGCCTCCGACCCCGATAAAAGGGGTGTCCAGCATAACAGATCGGTTCAGGTGAAGATCGGTGCAATTTGGGTTTCGATCGATCATTCCGGCAAAAAAGGAAGAATCTGCATTTCCTTTTACCAGAAGAATCGGTAGTGAAATAGAAGCCAACAGGGCCTCCACCTGTCCTGCCATCTTTCTTGAAAGAAGATCACCGGCGATAACCAAAAGATTCGGCTGATAGGTTGCAATATTCTGTCTGATGGTTTCCAGACGATCACGTTTACCGTGAACGTCGGCTACAGCTAGGATTCTCATTTTTTTTGGGGGATATTTCTCTAAAAGAAGTAAGCCAATCCGATTCCGGATGTAAAGCTATTAAAATCATAGGTTGCCTGGTAGGTATCGCTACTTTCCCGATCAATTCTATCTCCGTTGGACTGACCGATTTCCAGCCTGAAAGCAAGCTTCCATAACAGGTAGTCAACTCCCAGACACCAAGCCTTAATCGGAATCATTGCTTTGGTTTCGTCTTCCGTTGCAGCTCCTGCGGATGGTTTGGTCGTAATACTTGAGGTTGTGCTTAACATGCCGTAGCTAACAGCCAGATAGGGTTTAAATCCGCTTTTGCGGTGTTTCGTGCCGTAAGACTTGAACTCAAGCGCCTGATAAGATGCTGTTTCCTTGATATTTACTTCATCGTTACCTAGCTTGATGTTCATCTCCCTTCTAAGACCGGAGCCATATTTAAGACCAATGGTAAACACATCAGAAAGTATGCGTTCATAATATAATACAGGACCGGCCATTGCCTTCGAATCACTGCCATCATCTGTCTGGTTATCCAGCGTGTATTTGGGAGCACGCAACTCCCAATAAAAAACGCCAAGCTTGTTTGCAGGAAAGACAATATTTTGGGCCAGCACGGAATGAAAAACCGCCAGCAACGAGCAGATTAAAAGAAAGGAAATTTTTTTCATGGTCTGGCTTTATCCTCCCGATAAATCCATCTGAATGACCGGATGATTAGGTTGCGGGGTTACAGAAATCATGAAAAGCAAACAATATATCAAAGGCTTATATAAGATTGTTACCCTCATTATCTTCAACGATCGCCCAAGCAACTAAATCCATTCAATATGTCTGCCAATGTCCTTTTCCGGACAGGCAGCAATAGCCTTGAAGCTATTAACGGAAGGAAACGCCCAGGGCTATTTTGGTGATTTTGCGATTGTAATCAATAAGACTATCTCCATATCCGCTAAAATACTGAACATAGATATCATGACCTGTGTCTTCCATATCGATGATATGATATATGGGGATTCTGGCTTCAATTTTTGTGGTTTCAGTGCCATCCTTCCATCCTTTGCGCCACATTAAAGTCAATACCGTGGGATAACTTCCGATGCTGGCATAAATCTCACCGCTTCCCATATAATATTGCATATCAGCATTATCGTGATAAAAAGCCTGTGTTTCCTCACTTCTGGCACTGGTGACAACCCAGACCTTTAATCCCAACCCAAAATATTCACCAAAGTTTTCCCAAACATACAGATAACTTCTATCCCAGGTTCTCGAATGATTTATTACCTCTCCATTTTCATCATAGTACTGCTTTTCCCCGTTCGATTCGTGCTCTGCCAGACCGAGTCGGAAAACATCCATTTCCCACAGATCGGTGAATTCCAGAAAGGCTTCCGGGTTGTAATTTTGGTCTCTGAAAGAGCGGGAATGATTAACATCGTAGATCTGCCAGAAAGCTTTGTAGGTAAAGCCAAAATACAGGGCTTTATAAAACTGCTTTTTGAAACTGAACTGAATCAGTAACTCCCTTTCATCATAATCCTGCTCCTTGCCTTCGCCGTTTAAAAACCAGGAATTAAGAAGGTAAATCGGTTTGTATGGTTCCAGACTTTTGAAAAAAAACGCTTCTTGTTCTTCGGCATTCAACGCTGTAGTCCCAAAAACCAGGCTAATCACCAGGCAAATTAAAGCGCCGTATCCGGTTTTTGTCTCATTCAATTCAGGCATTACAAATATAGGGTTGTCAATTGACTGTTTTATAAAATGGATCGGTTCCCAGATATTGTTTTCAAATTAGATCAGTGTAGTTGCTATCCTCATGCATTTCAATCCGTAGTTTTCGACTTATTTTGCAATAAATAATTTCAATTCACTCCAAAACTAGTAATTCAGGATCGCTGCAGAGTTCGTTGATTAACTCTCAAATAGATGGCAGCTATGCGAACGTGAGGATACAAGCATCAATCATCAACTTACCAGGGTGATTTCCAGCGGTTTTTTAGGATAATTTCGACCAATATTAGAAATTCCGATCAGAAATGATGCAGGATAGATACAGGTGGGCCTCAAAAAAGTTTCGGATGGCTTATCAATTTGACAGGTTGCAAGTCATCAGTGCCGTCCCGACGAAAATCAATCAGTCTTTTGTGAAAGCACCGCTTTCTTTGTCAATGAAGCAATTATTAAACAACCTGAAAAAAAAACAATTCAAAAGACGGGAGTTGCTGCTTAATTGAAGAGATGGTTTTCCATAAATGTGTGTTTTAACCACTTGTCAGTATTGGAAAACAACTTCCAGCGCGAAATCATTTTCACCTACGGTAAACAACACTTCATGGTAGTCGGGGGGGCTGAATCTCGCTTTGATGTTATTCGGAAATCCATATCCCTCTTTAGGCATACCGATAAAGTTGGTATCAAATTTTTTGTTACCATTCTCATCATGATAGGCTGCGGCCCCGTACACCCCCGGTTTCAATGAACAGACCACATCCACCTTTCCATCAGCGATCTTGCCTTGTTGCTCGCAATCCGTGATTTGACCGTCTTCTTTGAGGTATGTTTTTTCATTATCGTAAATACCAACCCAAACAAATCCCCGGTTACTTCTCAACCCCTCTATTTTAAATGTGACGTTCGTTGCAAACAAACTGACCGGCATAAGTATAAGGGCTGTGAACATTGTAAATACTCGTGTTTTCATTATTTCTCACTCGCTAAGGGATTTGCGGATTAATTTGCACTGGTCGTAGCTTTTTGTTTGGCTCATCAAAAAGTTGCTTTGCTGATACTGCCAATCATAAAGACATGCCTGAAAAAGTGTTTCTTTGAGAAACGTATCAATACAAGATTACCCCTTGATCCCTATCCGCTAAATTTAGAACGACGAAACAAAATAATTAGTCGACCAACTACAATCGTTCACGATCCATCCTCTTTGCCGATTGCAGAAGTTCAAAATGGTATCACATTGAGTATAAAAGTTTCTGAATTAAGTTTGTCAACCTTGATATCAGCGACCTTTACCGGAAAAACGATTTTTCATGATCAATCCGCTTGATGGAAAAAAGATTCATCAAAAATCACAAGGCTTTATACTCAATATTCTGGTTTTGGAATTAATAGTCGTTGCAATCATTCATTTTTTTTCTGTTAAGAAACCGCTTTGTCCCTGTATCTAAACAATTTTGAATCAGTTTCCTGAATATACCCCGACCAAATCACATGGCATTAATTTTGAAGCTGGGATAAACTATCCATCACATCCGGATAAACCTCGAAACCCGCTTTATCCTTGGTCGGACAAAAGGTCTACCAAACAGACAACCCATAACAGTTGAGGATGCAGACATGAAACCGGCAAACCAATCATTGGCAAAATGCCTGATCACTCTGATTGTGATTTCACTATTCTCGCAAATGGCCTTTGCCCAAGATAAAGATACCGAATTTGGATATCTCGCTTTTCCAATATTGGGTCGGCTGGCTGGGATTGGCTCCTTTTACGGATTGGGCCTTGGTCTTCAAAACCTGGGTTCCTCCACGACGGATATAACCGGCGCCAAAACTGCAGGACGGCTGGATGCAGCAGGAGTGGCGATTCAGGAGTTTCCATTGTTTGCTGACAACGTTTCACTCTCTGCCGGCTATCTGCAAGTGGATGAAATGTATTTTGATATTTCATACACCCGCGCTATGGAAGAAGATGATCCGGTTACGCAGCTGGGACAGGGAACAGGAGCAGCATTTAATATCCACTGGAAAGGACTGGAGCCAGGTGTATCGTTCAACACCACTTTCGCCAGCTGGGACTATCAATTTGGGGACTACCTCACACATATCGATGAAGAGACTATTGAGACACCAGATCTTGCACTGGGAGATTTAAAGTTGTCATTTTTCATCAATGACCTAGTCTTCAACCTGGTAAATTCGAATGAAAATCCCACGAGTGGATTTCTGGTCGGATTAAACGCAACCGCAATGACTTCCAATACGGAATTCAGCAGCACCAACACGGCAAATTATTTTATCAATGCTTATCTTCCGGTTCTGGAAAATCATACCTGGGTGTTTCGTGTATTTGGCTCCGACACGGCAGTATCCGATGAAAAATCAACGGATGTGGATGAGATAAAAACTAAAATGAAAGTGGATTGCGCTAAAGTTACCGATGCGAATGAACGAAAGGAGTGTGAAGACCTGAGAGACAGCATTGCCAATTATCTGGCAGCCCACAATAAATACGGCACAGCCACCCCTCTCGGTGGAAACCAGATGCTGCGATCCTATCGGGAGATGAGATTTAGAGGGGCCCATACCCGCTTTCTGGGAACAGAACTACGATTTAATTTTCCCAGTACCGGCATCTTTTCCAACTACCAGTTTGCGCTCTTCTATGAAAGAGGCACCGCGGCTGATAAAACAGAGGATCTGGATAAAGAATATCTGGCCTCATATGGTGCCGGCTTCAGAATCTCCAAAGGAAAACTGACATTCAGACTTGAAGGAGCAAATGGCGATGAAGGGCCTGAATGGTTCCTGATAGCGGGAAAACCCTGGTAGGTTAGTGGTTAGTAAATCGATGTGCCTTTGATCGTACCCGGTGTCAAGATCTGTATTGCTTGTTCCATACCTGGCATTGATCCGACAAGTAAGCCCGATCAAGCACTTTCTCACCCGTCAATTCATGCTGTTGGCCATCCTAAAAACTAGTTTTCGCAACCACCGGATGATTCGTTGATATCGTTATCCACCTGAAACTGATATTGGGTCATCCTGGTATTAAGCCACTCCACCAGATCATCCGTATTAAACTTTTCCAAATACTCCCTGGATTTAGGACGGTCATCCTTTTGATAGGCGCTGATCAATTCATCGTATTGTTGAATTCGATCCAATAAACTCTTTCTCAAAGCCATTTCTGTTGCGTTTGTCATTTTTCCCTCCTGCTGGAATCAAATCAGATTAACTGATCATCATTGGTCACCTGCAAAAAACATTCATGCATATAAACCCTCCCATGAAGGTTTAACGCGACAACGAAACATACTGCAAAACCATTACCAAAGTTTTATGGGGATCATTTTTGCGTGCATCTTTTGTTTGCAAATCACTTAACGAATCGGCAACGTAAAAAGGATTATTCACCGATTTTCAACTACCATACCATCACCCTGTTTTTCGATTGATAGAGTCGAGGAAATACAATTATGGAAATCTCCTACGCAGGTGAAGTTGCCGCATTTGGGACAGTACTGTGCTGGACTGTTGGATCACAATGCTTTGAGGCAGCAGGGAAAAGAATAGGTTCACTCTCTGTGAACTTAATCCGTTTGATCATCGCTTTTTTTCTTTTTTGTGCCACACTGGCGATCACCAGGGGAGAAGTCATTCCAACCGACTTTCCTATTGGCGCCTGGAAATGGCTGATCATATCTGGATTGATCGGTTTCACCTTTGGTGACATGTGCCTGTTTAGCGCTTTCGTACGCATCGGCCCCAGACTTTCCATGTTGATTATGACTCTTACAGCCCCGATAACGGCATTGATCGGTTGGACCTTTTTGAATGAAAGATATACCAGATGGCAATGGCTTGGCGTTCTGGTTACCTTGGTTGGTGTGAGTTGGGTAATTCTTCAACGGAATGGCAATTCCAATTCAAAAAACGGAAAAAGCAAGTTTCTGGAACGGGAAATCACCTGGCAAGGTGTTATGTTAGGGTTTGGAGGAGCGATAGGTCAGGCTGTGGGGTTTATCTTCAGCAAGGTTGGAATGATGCACGGCGATAGCTTCCTTGATCCTTTCGCTGCCACCCAAGTTCGGGTCATTGGAGGAACTTGCGGTTTTATCATCCTGTTTTTTGTATTGGGTTGGTGGCCAAATGTAATCAGATCGACCAAAAACATCCCAGCGGTTGGTTTTACCGCTGCCGGCTCTTTTTTAGGTCCCTACCTTGGTGTGAGTCTTTCCCTGCTCGCACTGCACTACACCACAGCCGGAGTGGCATCCACAATCATGTCTTTAGTACCCATCACCTTGATACCATTTGCTATATTTCTACATAAAGAACATGTTTCCATTCATGGATTTATCGGCACCATGGTGGCGATTTGCGGTGTGTTGATGTTGATAAATTGAAGGACAAGTGTGTGAATTAGAAGGAAAATCCCAGGGAAAGGATCAGGTAGTGGGCCCTGTCCGCAAATAACTCTTCTTTGCCAAGTGTTTCTTCCAGATCGTTCAACTCCCGATCTGCCTTTGCTGTTTCGGTGGCTGAACCGCCCTTGTCCGTAACTTCACGTGTTGTTTTTGAATCCTGCAGTTTTCCGGTTAGTAACCCCCAATCTGCACCAATCGTAATGCCTGAGTCAAAAAGCCACTGGTTGCCAATGGCAAAAGTACCCAGATAGGCTGTTTCAGTCTCGTTAACAATCATTCCCGTGCTGGCATTTGGAGCTGTGTATCCGGTAGCTTCACCACTCCAAATCAATTGGTTGAATCCAAACATAACATTGAACGAGCCTTCTGAGAACAACCTGATATAAATTCCCTTGCTTTCGATGAAAGCTTCCGCATCAACAGTGGAAGATGAATCAGTATTGCGTATGATTCCGTACTCGAATCCGAGCTGGGTTCTTCCTCCTATATAAAATCCCAAATTGACTGGTCGCATGTCACTTTCCGGATAGCTTGCAGAAAACGGCTTTATTCCCAGGTATAGATAACTGCTTTGGCGGATGTCGTAAGAGGTAGGAGTGTCCTGGTTTGCTTCTTCCAGCTCATCATTTTTTATCCCAACGACGGCGCCCTCAATACCTTTAATAATGCCTTTGATTTTATCACCAAACAGCTCATTGCTGTTGGTGCGAACATCCGTCAGATTGGTTCCCTGCATGGAAACGTCATTCATGGAAGAGTATCGAATGTCTGCATTCGTCATATCCGCATAATCGAAGCTGATGTCCTTCAGGTAGGTGTAGCGAAACTCGGATTTTCTTAAATCGCTTCCCGAATAATCCGAATCACTGATACGCGTATATCGCCAGTCCGAATTTCCGGAATAGCTGCCTGTTGCAATCAATCCTTCAATGGTTGAATATCGCCAATCCGTTTTCCCCAGGTTGGCCCCTTTAAGATTAACATCCTCCAGCTGAACATATCTAAAATCCACTCCCAGGAGGTTAGCTCCTTCAAGATTTAGGTCCTCCATTTTTTTATTGCGAAAGCTGCAATTCCTGAGATCTGTAAAAGCTCTCGGAGCCAGACAGACTCCACGGGGAAGGTTATCATACGAGTAAGCCTTTGTTGACGGGGTTTTCACAATAGGAGCAGACGGTGCCGGAACAAACGGTGGTTCCTGTTTTAGTGCTCCTTTTTCTTCCAGCTGAACAAAAAAGAACTCACCATTTTCATCATCTTTTATCTGCAAACGACCATATTCCGGAGTTTGATCACCCCAGGCGTTCTTTACCTCCTTCCTCAGATGAAAAGCCAGTTCGGAGGCACTCAAAGGTTCCTGCCGATCCTGTCTCAATATCTTCAGGAGTTTACCGGCAAATATTGAATGGTTCCCCGCCCCTTGGTCATCAACCGGTTCTAACCCGCCTGAAGTTATAATCTGCCGACTCTTTTTGCGCGACAGATCCTGATAAAACCGTGAATTGCTTTCCACACCCCTTGTTTTTCGGATTAAGCTGCCACTGAAACAGGAATCGGCAATCAATAAGGTATGCTTTGTCTTGATCGATTTAATTTTCCCCAATACAGTGCTGGTTGGTAGGAACAATCTCAGCGAATCAGGTTTCCCTGCATCTTTGGGAATCCAGTATCCTTCACCTTCATCCTGGGGATAATAACCATGCCCGGCATAATATACCAACAGGTTGGTGTTGTTTCCCGAAAACCGCTTCAACTGATTAAAAGCATTGACTATTTCATCATATCCGGCATCTTCAAGAATCATTACATCAGCCGGATGAAATCGGTAGTTTTCCACTAACACCTGCTTGATCGCACGTATATCTGAAATAGGATTTTTTAACCGCTGCCAGGCCGGATGATTGTAATTGTTGATCCCAATAAGTAAAGCCTTGTATCGCAGGGTTGCACTTTTTGCAGCAATCTGCTGCCTCGTGAATTCCAATTCCCGGTTGATCTCAACAAGCCGAATTCCCCTGAAAGATTCCAGACGCATCTGGCGATAAAACTCATTGCCTCCGTTTTCCTGACCGTTCAACCGTTCCAGAATAAAGGCAACACGGGCTTTTTTTTCTCGCTGCTTAAACCAGGCTGCAGCAGCTAACAGATCAGCAGAAGGAACAGCGCTGACCTTTTCTTCGGATTCGGCAACGATTCTTTCCCAAATTCTTTCGAAATAGTCGGAGTCTTTAACAGGGTCCTGCCCACCCCTGGCCAAAGTACTTGTGGAGAACAGACGAGGCTTTTGCAGCTGACTTAGAAAAGAGAGAGCATCTGAAAGACGAAGGGTTTTTGCATCAAACAGGGAGTCAATTGCATACAATCCCGGTTTTTCAATCAACACCAGCTTTTTACCTTTTTTCAGGTAGGCAGAAGAATTGCTCGATAGATTAAGCCCGGGATAACGTGCACTGTCGATCCGCTGACCCATCTTTGCAGGTGTCTTTTGACCGTCAGTATTCAATAAGTAAACCTCTCCCCTGAACAAAACAAGATTGACTGTTGACTGTTGCCCTAGTGCGATCTGGCTGTAGGTTAGCAGACTTCCGAGTATGAAAACCTGCAGTATTTTTTGATACCTGTTCATTGAGTTTGTAATTGGGTAGTTAAGACCTGGATTGTTGTTCCTAGGTCTATATCAATTTAACTGTCATTCTTACAATCTCATATTGGTAAATACCAATTCCGACCCGACCCAAAATCCCCAAAAGTTGGAAATTTAAATCGTGCCCACATTATCAAAACGCTCAAAACAACAATGGTGGAATTGATAGACAGAACTAAATTGATGATAAACGGACCTTTCACGTTTTAGAATCATGACGTCGGATGGTAGATTTTCCGTTTTGAGAAAGCTTCGCTTTTGGTTTTCCTTCGGAATCACTTACAATCGATTGATAATGAATAGCATCTGTTTTGTGATATGATTGTAAAAAGGTCATTCAAGGCTATTCTGAATGATCGTTGTCTTGTATAAATACAGATTGACTTCAAAGTGGGAATTTCAAGTAGCGCAATCAGTAACATAGAAATAGTAACGTAACTTAACGTCATTACTTTGATGCTTTTGCTTACCAATAGAGTTTTAATCCAATGAATTTATTTAAAAAAATCAGCAAACTGACGGATAGAATAGAATTACAATGGGAATCCGCCAAAGGACAAGCCTTAACCGGCACCATGCTGGTCAGCGGGTTTGTAATAGGAATTATCCTGGTTGACTTGAACGGCAGGGGATTGCTACCGGAACCATTGAAAACCCTGTTGCCTGTCAAGCATCTGGTCGTCATCGAACTGGTGCTGACGTTATTGCTGTTCTTCGAAGTGATTAGTCTGATTTTCAGTTTTGTTCATTCGGTAACGACATCCATGGGAAAACAGTTTGAGGTGCTTTCTTTGGTTCTGTTAAGGGACGTTTTTAAGGAATTTTCCCATTTTACAGAGCCACTGGTTTGGGAACAGATTAAGCCGTTTTTGTTCCCCATGATCTCCAGCGCCTTGGGGGCCTTGGCAATTTTTGTTATTTTGGGATTTTATTACAAGCTCTATCACTCACAGCCAATTACGAGGGATGAAAAAGATAAACAATCGTTTATTGTTGCCAAAAAAATTATTGCCTTTTGCCTGCTGGTCAGTTTCATATCGATCATTGTGCACGATCTTTGGCTCTACGCATTCACAGGAAAACCAAACCAAACCTTTGAAACCTTTTATACCATATTGGTTTTTAGTGATATTTTGATCATGCTGGTATCCATGAGATACGGCTCCAGTTATCGCATGGCCTTTCGAAATTCCGGATTTGCAGTAGCAACCGTGCTGATCAGGCTGGCATTGATATCCCCTCCTCCGTTTAATGCCTTGATTGGGACAGGGAGCGCGCTCTTTGTACTGGGCGTCAGCTTGAATTACAAATATTACACACCTTCCAAGTATCAGGAACAGAAAAGGCAAAGGATCGAGGAGGAATCAGCAAGAAAATCGGAATGATCCTGTCCTACAGAAAATCTAAACTCTCAAATCTAAAATGTTTTAATTTGTTTAGAGATAATTTCAATGGGATGAAGGATGGGTTTTTGGGAAAACTGTTCCATTTGAATTCGGCAGGTGGGACAATCGGTAGCTCCGTATTCCGCATCTGAGTTGTCAAGACGGTTAATCATATCCGAAGCGATACTTTCACTCAGTTCAAAATGATCTTTTGACATCCCCCAACTACCGGCAATCCCGCAGCAGTGGCTGTTGAGATCACTAATTTCCACACCCGGTACTTGCCTTAGAAGCGTCAGTGATGCCTGAGAGTTGTCCTGAACTTTCAGATGACAAGGCATGTGATAACCAATTTTCATTGGGTCCGACTTAAACGTTAACTGTTCAAAGCGACTCTGCAAGAGAGATGTGATATGGATCAGCTTTTGCCGGATGGTTTTGATCTTATCGCTATCGAGCAGATAAGACCACTCCTGCAAAAGCGAAAGACCACAGGATGAGCAGGTAACAACGATATGTTCAACATCCTCCAGGGTTTCATACCAGCGCTCCAGATTTTTGTTTATTTTATTTCGAGCTTCCTTGACCATGCCTTTTGATAGTATTGGTAAACCGCAGCAGTGTTGCTCAGGAGTCAGCACAGTCATTCCCGCTTTTTTTAATACGGATATGGCCGCTTCACCAATTTCCGGTTTGATGTAGGACGCATAGCAACCGGCAAAATACAGGACTTTGCTTTGCCCTGTCCCTTCAACTTCTTTGATTCTTTTTCTTAACGGAGTCTTATCAAATGAGATCATATCTCTCTGAGCGCTGACTCCGATAAGCTTTTCCATCATCGATTTGAACCACTTTTTCTCGAAGAGTGGTTTACTTAGGTTGCTGAACCGAAAGGTTGTTCTGGCTGCTGTTTCGATGTTGCTGAAAACCCTGCTTTGAAGTGTTGCACCACGCCTTTTTACATACTGAGCTCTGGCTTCCAATGCCAGCTTTGGAATATTCACATTGGAAGGGCATTCCTGATAACAGCTGCCGCAATTGACACAGTGATCGATTACTTCCTGAAAGTGTTTTTGATAAAGAGATTTTTCGTTAATCTCTCCCGATATCAATGCCCTAAGAACATTTGCCTTGGCTTTGGGTGAAGCAGATTCATCCCTGGTGAATTTGTAGATTGGGCACATACGTGTGGCTGTGGTCACAGTAGTGCATTTCGAACAACCATGGCAGGTCTCAACCTGGTCATTAAATCCTTCATTCCAGACCAACAGTTTATTCGCTAATTCAGATCCGCAATAGTTGCTGCCAAAGCGCAAATCAGAATGGATCAGACCTTCATCCGTATTGGTAATAATCTCGGGATTAAACAAATTATCGACATCCAGTGTTTTTTTAATCTTTTCAAACAGGTGATAAATTTCGGGATATCTTCGTTTGACATAGGCGCTTCGAATGCGACCGTCTCCATGTTCTCCCGAAACAGTGCCGTCCAATCCGGTGACAAGGTCATACACTTCATCTGCTATCGGTTTTAGCAGCGCTACATCATTTTCGTCCTTTAAATTCAATAACGGGCGGGTATGCATTAATCCTTTGGCGATATGCCCGTATACCACAAATCGTAACTTGTAACGATTTAGGATCTCATAGATGCCGTCGAAATAATCTACTAATCCGTTAATGGGGATTGCAGCATCTTCTATCAATGCCAGAATCTTCTTTTCACCTTTTAATTTATACAATATCGGAACAGCCGCCTTGCGCACCGCCCAGAATCTGGCTTTTTCCTCTTCCGACGCTGCTAGATGAGCCTGGTTGGTAAGTCCTTCCTGAACAATTAATTCTTTGGCTTTTTCTGCTGAGGATCTGGCTTCGTGTTCTTCAAAGGCATCAAATTCGATTAGCAAGACGTTATCAATATCATCCGGGATTTTGTCCCTAAGTTTGGGATCATTGTCCTTTGCCAGATTTAACAGGGACTTGTCCATGATTTCTATTCCGGAAGGTCCCATGGGCATAACTTGTTGCACAGCCTTGGCAGAGCTGATAATTGTGTCGAAAAACGCCACCACCATACTGTCAAACGATGGTTTCTGTTCCAGCTTAAACCGAAGACGAGTCACAACCCCGAGCGTGCCTTCTGCTCCTGCGAACAGTCGAAGCATGTTTAACCGATCACCTTCAACCAGACCTCTCAGGTTGTAACCTGCAACATTACATTTGATTTCGGGATAGGACTTCTCCACAAGATCTTTGTTTTCAGTGTATAATCTTGCGATGTTATTAAGATTTTCCGGTAAATGATTGATAGGCGTCCCAGCTATTTCAGAAAGATACTGTCTGCTTCCATTGGCGAACTGTACTTCCGCATCAAGGATATAGTCCGAAACATTCCCGTATTTAACCGAATGCGCACCACTGGCATTGGTTCCATACATGCCTCCAAAAGATGCATATTCACCGCTCGAAGGATCAGGTGGGAAAAAAAGTCCGCTTCCTTGCAAGCGGTCTTCAAGTTCCCCAAACCGGTATCCCGGCTGGCATTCGAACCAACGGTTTTCCAAATCAATGTTCAACAGTTGATTCATAAATTTTGAAAAATCGATGACAATTCCGGCACCCAGGGCTGACCCACACAAGCCACTTCCTGAACCACGGGAATGGATCGACACTTTATGCTGCCGGGAAAAATTAACGATTTTTTCCACATCTGTTTCGTTGCGCGGGTAAGCAACTGCAAGCGGTTGTTTCCTATAAATACTGCCATCCGTTGCCAACATATAGTTTCTGAGATCATCGGTGTGAATCTCGCCCTCAATCTCGTGGACCAGGGTGTTCAACAGCTGCTTTTTGATGTCTTCTGTGCCTGTCATTGCTTTTATTACCTGGTTACTTTTACCAGCAAGCTGGCATTGGGTATTACTGCCGTGGGAGATTTTTCAGAATTAATGATAGTCTGGATCTGCCCCTGATTTAGTTTATCGAAACCGATCGTGTCTCCATCCTGAGAATTTAGCGTGGTTAACAGCGAAATCCGGATTCTGTCTGATTTTTCCATCATTGCCAGCGCAGTACCGCCATTTCCTTCGTAGTTGCGGGCCAGTGTTTCAAAGGCTGTTTGATAGTTGCCAATCTTCAACCAGGGAAGAAAGGTTTTTGATCCGACACCATCCCGGCATTCTGCCAACACAATCAGGTGTCCGTTATCTTTGACAAAAAAGGAGGCATTATGAATAGCCTTGTGACTTTGAATAAAATTGATATCTTTGGGGAATCCACCACATGAAGCGATGACCAGATCAAATTGTCCTTTTTCCCGCGTCTCGCAATATTCGCCATAGAGGGCACAGGCTTTTCGGAAAGACTCCGGGCCACTCCCTACCAGCAGGTCACAGACTACTCCCTGGCTATTTAATATTCCGTGAATCGATAGATCAGCCGGGTTGAAGCTTTCAATCTCAGCCAGGTCTTCAGCCAATGGATTGTCTTCTATACAACCAGCCATGCAACCGTCAGCCAATCGTTGTATATTGGAATCCAAAAAAAGACTATGGTTTTGATAAATTGCAGCTTTATAGCCCAGGCCGGGGAATATCAACTTCCTGCCACCACCGTATCCAGCAAAATAATGGTGGGAGATGGCACCAAAGGTTAATAAAAAGCTTGAATCAGCTATATCCTTCCTGAAGAAAACCTCAGTCCCCCTGGTGGTAGTGGCAATCGACTCAAAAATACCGGGATCGTTACAATCATGATGGACAAAGGTATAGTCGTAGTAAACGGGACCGTAGGATCTAACGCTTTCCTGTTCGCTTTGAGGCAGGTGAGTTCCATACGCGATGTATACACGGACGTTTTCTTTTACAGCTCCAAATTCCTGCAGGGTGTCAAGGACGACGGGCAAATATTCCGGATAACCACACAGCCGGGTTTTATCACCAACTACAATTGCAGACCGACTTAAATCCGGATTAATCGAATTCAACTGCTTTGCCAGTCGTTGTTTCAATTGTTGTGGAGTAACGGTTTTGAGAGGTTCCTTGATTTGGAAAACACTGGCTGGTTGCTTGAACTCAAGGGGGATACTTGTCGTCCCGTATTTCAATTCCATCACACAAAAGGGGACCGGAGTTTATCAAAATTTAGTAAAATCGAATTCAGTTTATCTTGTCTGTATTTCTCTGTAAAACAAGATTTTGCTCCACTACAGGGGACTGGATGATTGCTTGTAATAGCAAAAACTGGTTCAAGAAGCGCTTTTCTTTTCATCCAATACCGAACGGATGGTCTGGGCAAGTTTTTCCAATGGAAAAGGTTTTTCCAGATAGGCGTTAATCCCTTTGTAAGAGGCTTTTTTTGAATTCATGGTCATTGTATGACCGCTGCACAGGACCGCTGGGATATGGGGATGCAGTGCACGCACACGTTCGATCAGCTCTATCCCGGTGATAGCAGGCATAATCAAATCGGTGATCATAATATCAAATTGTTTTGGGTTTCGGGCGACCTCGTCATAAGCTTTCTGACTATCGATAAATCCTGTTACTCTGTATCCGTAGTGTGTCAAAGTATCATCAATGATATTCACCAATTGCTCTTCATCATCCACTACCAGTACATGTTCGTCACCACCAATAACTTCCTGGGGTATGATTTCCTTCGGCTTGGAGTCTTTTTTAATATCACAAACGGGCAAATACACATTAAATTCGGCGCCTTGTCCCGGTTTGCTGACGGCTTCAATACAGCCTTCATAACTGCTGATAATACCATGAACCATGGCCAATCCAAGACCTGTACCCTCTCCTTTACTTTTAGTAGTGAAATAGGGTTCGAATATTTTTGATTTAATTTCTTCCGGGAATCCCTTCCCTGTGTCTTTTACCGAAAACTTCAGGTATTCTCCCGGGTTTACATGCCAACCTGGGATCACATCGGGGCTTGAAAGTTCTACTTCAGAAAGTGAGACTGTTAACACCCCACCGGATTCCTGCATAGCCTGATAAGCGTTTGTGCACAGATTCATAACTATCTGGTACACCTGGGTGGGATCGGCAAGCACGTATCCTTTTTCCACAATATTCTGATCGATTTTCACAGTGGAAGGTATGGAGGAGCGAATAAATTTCATCGCTTCCTTGACAATGGGATAAAGCAACATTGGAGTCTTCTTTTGTTCAGATTTGCGACTAAAAGTTAAAATCTGTCCTACCAGTTCTCCGGCTCGATGAGTGGCTTTGTCTATCTGGTCAAGGTAATGCCTGGTTTTTACCTGGTTATCCAATCTGTCCCTGGCCAGTCTGGCATATCCTGAAAGTGCAGAAATAATGTTATTAAAATCGTGAGCAATCCCACCGGCCAAGGTACCAATCGCTTCCATTTTCTGGGATTGTCGTAACTGGTCTTCCATTCTCAATTGTTCTGTAATATCCCGTTTGATACCCACATAATTGGAAATCTCGCCCTCACTGTTTATGACTGGAAAAATGGTGGCATATTCATCAAATACGTCTCCGCTTTTGTTCAAATTGGTCATTCTTCCTGTCCAAATTTGCCCACTGGATATAGTTCTCCACATGTCTTTATAGAAAGCCGAATCCTGAAATCCGCTTTTCATAATTCTTGGATTTTTCCCGATAACCTCTTCCCTGCCATAACCCGTAATTCTCTCAAATGCGGGATTTACATATTCAATCTCTCCGCTGACATTGGTAATCAATATATGTTCATTGGTTTGTTCAATGACGGAAGCTAGTCGCGATCGTTCCAAATCCGCGTTTTTTCGTCCGGTAATGTCAACCGCGATATTGATAAAATAGGGCTTTTTGCCCTCCTCTCTCACAACCGACGAATGCTGCTCAATCCAGATGATTTTTCCAAACTTGGTAACAAGTCTGGCTTCAATGCGACTGATCTCCGAAATTGATAAAAGCATATCTTTATGTCTTTGCTTAACATCGTCTCTATCTTCCAGGTAGACCAGATTGTAGTAGATCATCCGATTCAGCTCTCCCGATTTGTAACCCGTGAAATCAAGCCATTTGTTATTAAACTGAATAAAATTACCGTCAGAATCGGTTATAGAACCTCCAATTGCGTTGGAATTGAATATGGCCCTAAACGTCTTTTCGCTTTCTTTGATTCGATCTTCACGGACTTTGATGCTGGTTGCCATTTTTTTGAAATAGTACCCCAGTTTCGAAAATTCACTATAATCAAGATTATCCAGGGTCATGGCATAGTTTCCGGCAGAGACCCCACCCGTGTAAGCCATTATTTTTGAGATCGCCCGGTTAATGGACCTTGAGAAACGCAAAGAAAACAGAACTGCCAAAATCAGAATCCCTACTGCGCCGACAGCCAAAAACCGAGATAACCTGACAATCGGTGCCAGTGCTTCTTCTTTTGATTGATAGATACTAACTGCCCAGTCGGTCGATTTGATGAAGCTGACATGGCAAATCATTTCCACACCATCGTGGACAACCTCCTGGGTAACCACATCGTCACGATAAGCCTTTCTAAAACGATCATAATGCGGATCAAAATGCCGACCCTGAACTTTCGTATAATCGAAATGAGCGATGTAGGTGGCGGTCTGATCGGTAATCGCAACAAAACTACCTTTTCCGATATCAAGATCTTTAATCGATTCAGTCAGACTCTGCAGGGAAATGTAGGCAGTCACAACACCTTTAGCCAAAGGTATTGAAACCGAAACAACAGGTTGATTAAACTGGGATGAGATAAACGCTTCCGACCAATACACCTGGCCTGTTTCTTTGGTTTTCTTAAAATAGCGCCTGGAGGAAACATCAATATTGAAAACTTCTTCGTCAAAAGGTGTTATATGGGTCACAATACCGTTTTCATCTGCAATTTGTAAGCGCAGGTATAATTGATGATTTTCTATTACCTTCTCTAAAAAAACGTCTGCTTTTGGAGAGTTGAGTGAATTACTTTCAAAATAAAAAGTGATGCTTTTAAGGTCTTCATAGGGGTGATTCAAATATTCTTCAACCCGAGAGATTAAAACCTTGGTTAAAAGGGCATTTTTGTTTTGGATGAGATTTTTGAGGATTCCGGTTGAAATGCTGGCTGTCACCAGTCCAAAAACAATAATAGGAAGAATGGCAGCTATAGAAATAAAGAAGATGATTGTACCCCTTAGACTTTTTGAGAATCTCATTCCCTTTTCCTTTTAAACTTTCCGTTTTCAATGACAACGGCCATGTCCTTGCGCAACACGTCTCCGAATCGGTTTAGGGTCAATGTCTCTTCCAGTCCTTCAAAGGTGCTTTTGTTTAAAATAGTACGTTTTAGAGATTCACCATCTATTTTATCGCTGTGCTTCAGACCATAAATTAAAATTAAGGCAGCTTCGTAAGCAAAAATCGAATTAAAACGAGGGTCGATTTTATATCGTTCCCTGTAATCCGAGAAAAACTGAACATAACGCGCAGATCTTGGTTTAGCTTCATATGCCGCCACAATCGTCATTCCCTCAACGCTCCGACCTCCTCGCTCGACAAGGCTGCCGGTTTTGGTCCAATAAACACCGTAAAACTTTATTGATTTGTTAAGCTTGCGAATCTGCTGACAAATTGCAGCAGCATCAATTCCACTGGTAATGAGCACCAGGCTTTCTGCAGACGACTTATTGATTTTTCGGGCCATGTTAAGAAGATTTCTGTTTCTTCCTTCTTTTAGATTATCCACATAGGTTATGATCCCGCCTTTCTCGGTAAAAGTTTTTTTAAATAACAGATAGATCGGTTCCGAATATTTTTGATTTGATGAGTCATAAACCACAGCAGCCGAGTTGATCTTATCGTTGAGAATAACTTCTGTCGTCTTGATCGCCTGAAGACTCACAGCGGGCATTATCCGAATAAAGTGGTCATCTTTGTCGCTCAACTCATCCGTGCTAATTGTCGGACTGAATACCAGCACGTTTTTTTGATCTGTAGCAGCCATGGTGGTTTCAGCCATTTGACTCATCGATGGCCCAATGATGGCAACAACACCCTCATCAACCAACTCGGTGATCACGCGCATATTGGTTTGCGGATCACTTTTATTGTCCTTGATAATCAATTGAACACTGCGACCGTTAATACCTCCATTCGCATTCAGCTCTTCTATTGCCATATGAACCGAGTTCCTGGATGATACACCAAGCTCGGATCGCCGACCGGACAAACCGGAAACAAACCCAATTTTTATGGGTTCCTGCTCAAAGCAGGAGCTCATGATTAGAAAAGCGCTGGTAAAACAAATGATTCTTAAGATACTCCGTTTCATCCGATTGCTCCCCTAAGCGGCACCATTGAGGCTGATGGAAAATATATCCCGATTAAACAAAATCATCACACACCAGACACTTCCATTGTAGCAAATGTCTGAATCGTGAACAAGAAATTACAATTACTAACAGTCATCTTGTCGCTGTTTTTTAAGCCAAACTCCACGAGTTGCGTGGAGAAATAACTTGCTTTAGTCTTAATTAAAAGAAAAACAACCGGGTATCAAAATTTTTGATGGAGAAAAGAATGTCTTACAACGGATCAATTGCGGGAAGCTTCAGACATCATTCAGATCTTTTGTGGCTGGGATTGGCAACGTTGTTTCTGTTCTTTGCCAATGGACAATACATCGTTTTTATTGCCACCTGGCTGGCGCCGGTTTTTTTAATTCGTTATTTACGATCAACAGGATTGCTCTTTGGACTTGTCAGTGCATTGTTAGTTAATATTGCGGTCACTATTGCGACCTGGAAAGGGATGATTCCGGTGCCCGGGGCAACCATTCTGTTGGTTGGCACCATGATCGGGGTCGTGTCTTTCACTCCCTATCTCTTTGACAGGCTCTTTCACTTGGGAAAGTCAGGATTTCTTAAAACACTCATTTTTCCCTGTGCCTGGGTTGGTTTTGAGTACATCAATTCTCTTTTTAATCCATACTCCAGTTGGGGGTCTCTGGCTTATACGCAATTCGAATCACCCCTGGCCTTTTTGCAATTGGCATCAATAACAGGAATCTGGGGATTGACGTTTTTTATTACCTGGTTCGCCTCGCTCCTAAACTGGGCCTGGGAGAAGCGATTCTCATGGGAGCACACGGGCAAGGGAATTGGTTTCTACCTTGGGATGCTTTTGATTGTTTTGCTTATCGGTGCCAGCAGGCTTGCCTTTTTTGCCCCTGAAGGTCCTTTTGTCAGAATTGCCTCTATTGTCAGTCCATTTGAATGGAATTTGAATCAAAATGTAAACAACTCTAAAGAATTATCGACCCTGCGCAAAACCTCACTGGCTGTTCAAAGCGAACTGCTTAATTTGAGCAAACAGGCAGCGCTGGCTGATGCAGATATAGTAGTGTGGAGTGAAGCCGCAGCCCCGATTTTTGAAGCAGATGAAAAAGCCTTTGTTAAGAAAGCGGGAAAATTGGCTGAAAACCTGGGGGTGTATTTGCTGATATCCTTGTACACTAGACCCGCCGGCTATCCGAACAGTCCATTGGAAAATAAGGTCATTTTCATCGATTCAGATGGCAAGGTAGCATTCGAATACGTCAAGGCAAAACCGGTGCCCGGAGAAAACGCTGTTCCCGGAACAGGTCAGCTTAAATCTGTCCGGACTCCGTTTGGCACTATTGCTTCCATGATCTGCTTTGATATGGATTTCCCTGTTCTGGTAAGCCAGGCCGGAAGAAACGGGGTTGATTTAATGCTGGTTCCAGCGGACGATTGGAGCGAAATCAATCCCATCCATACCCAGATGGCTGCCCTGAGAGCAATTGAAAATGGATTTTCCCTTGTCCGCCCCACCAAAGACGGATTGACAGCAGCGTTTGATTACCAGGGTCGGATTGCCGCTGCGATGGATGAAACAAAAACGGAAAAAAGGATCATGTTTGCTGATCTGCCTTCAAAAGGCGGTAAAACTCTTTACCCCCATATTGGAGACCTCTTTGCGTGGATCTGTATCGCAGGATTAGCGGTGATTTTGTTATGGGATAGGGTTTCAAAAAGGCGACAGAAATGAAATTTTTATCGAATTGCAAGGCGGATCATGCGAAGCGAGTCCGGCAACTCTTATTCAAAAGGATGTCTTGGTTGGTTTTGCTTGACAATTAATCCCCTTACTCCGCCACGTTTAAAAATACATAATCGCGGAAAATTCCTTCCAGATTATTGTCAAAATAGGGATGAATCTCGTTGGCGGCTTCATGACAGCCTATACAAAACCGGTTGTCAATTAACTTTACTTGCGGACTCCCAGGATTCCTCACGTAATAGAGCCAACCGTCCTGGGCATTTTCGTTTTTCCTGTTTTTGACCATCACCACCAGTTGAGGTGTTACCTGGTATCCGGCGCCTTCCCGTTTGTATACCTCTTTGATAATGATTGCTCCGTCAGGGAAATCGACCATATCTTTGTTCTTTTCATCCTTTACTTTCCTGGCTTTGCGAGCTTCACCATTGAGAAAAATAATACGTCGACTGTCGCCATGCCCCGGGACCTGGTAATCCAGGGATTTTTTTAGAGGTTGATGCCAACTTTTATAATCGACGGGAATGGGAACAAAAGCCTGTTTCTCCTGCTTTTCACAGGCCGAGGTCGCCACAAGCAAAACCACACTGATATAAACGGCTAAATTTTTCATAATGTTTTTCTCAAGGTATAGATTTCCACCGGTTTTGATTTTCCTTTTACCTTAATTGGTTTATGTTTTCTTACCCGAACGTTGTTTTTGATCAGTTCATAACTGTATTCGGATAACACCACAACATTCTTACCTGCAATGGAACACAAACGTGCACCAAGGTTCACGGTATCGCCTATCACTGTTCTGTCCATTCTGTCGCCGGAACCCATGTTTCCAGCTATCAACTCACCGGTATTGATTCCTATTCCCACCTGAACCGATTCCCCGGATTCCGTGTAAGCTTTTTGAATGGTGCGCACAATTTTTTCCGCACATTTTACAGCGCGCATGATCATATCCTTGCCTTCAAACACCGCCATCAATTCGTCACCTACATATTTATCGATATCCCCATCAAACTCGGCGACGATATCCGCCTGGAGATTCATGACTTCGTTTAAGACAGTCATAACCTCTGCCGGGTCTCTTTTTTCGGAAAATGAGGTAAATCCCCTGATATCGGAAAACAATACAGTCATTACCTTCTTCTCTCCACCCAGGGAAATCTCTTCCGATTTTTTGATGTGATCCAGGGTGGATTTGGAGACAAACTTGGTAAGCTTGAAGCGTTCTGCAACACCATCGATCATATCATTGATCTGTTGAGCAAGCACGCCAATCTCATCCGGCTGTTGAATTTTTATTTTAGTCCTGAAATTGCCTTGGCCTACCCCTTCAACCACATTGCCGATCTTGAATACCCTTTTAATAACAAAGCGATGCAAAAAAAGCATGATGGAGATTGAGAGCACCAGTACAACCAATCCAAAAATCATTATGGAAAGAATTGTATTCCGTTGCGATTTTTCATATACCTCATCGACTGAAGTCGAAATAGTGATGACGCCCCTGATCAGATGATCCATGCCATGACAGGCTGAGCATCTGGGTTGGTTGAACAAAGGTTTGTAAATGATCACCTGTTTGCTTTCCGGGCGGATATCGCTGATAAATATGTCACTCGAGGTTTTAACGGATTGTTTAAAATCCTTTGAACTGTTCACTTCCCTTTCCGAAAACGTCTCCTTTGGTCTGAAACGCTGCATACCCAGGTTGGAATTGACCGTCACCAGGGTATTGTTATCGGAAAAGGCTGAAACCCCATCGGCACGATACAGCTTGATCTCACTTCGTATACGGGATAAGTCCTTGAAGAGCTGGACTGTTACAGGCGCATCACCTGCCAGCATGTTGTTCTTGATTGCAGCAAACAATACCTCACTTTCTTCTTTAATGGCATCAAATCGGGTTTCAATTAGGGTCCTATTCTGGGTCAGGGAATAATAAAGAATAGTAAATCCTATGCCTACAGACAGGATCAGCAAAACCAGGGCAGTAATTTTTACGGAGATTCTACGACTAAAGGCAATGCTTGATTTCATGGTCAGCCAGAGTATAAAAAAAGATCTGTTGGATTACCGGCGCTGCTATTTCTTCCGGAATTTTCAATGATCGTTGCTTAATTGTCAACGCAATTGCAGACCAATATACTGTCTTCATTATAAACAAATGAAATAGAGCCCCGGTTTGATTGTTTCAACCTCGGAATTGATCCCTCATTATTGGAATTGGAATAGACAGACGGAGTGGTTCGCCGTGCATGATCAAACCAGAATCGAAAAAGCCGGCAGCACGCTTTTAGGGAAAACATATGAAAAGTAATTCTTCGGAGCAAAAGGATTTCATTCGGCTGGTTTTCTTCGCAGATACGCACCTTGGTTTCGATTATCCGGTTCGACCAAGAATCAAAAGAAGGCGGAGAGGTGAGGATTTTTTTCAAAACTTCCTCAGGGTACTGAAATACGCTGAATTGGAAGGTGTAGATCTGGTAATCCATGGGGGAGACCTTTTTTTTAGAAGTAAAGTTCCTCCGAAAATTGTTGACCTTGTTTACGGGCATTTATTTGAATTTGTTAAGCACGGTATTCCCTTGTTTATTGTACCGGGAAATCATGAAAGATCCCGTCTGCCTCAGACGGAAAGGCTCGATCACCCGCTGATTCATGTGTTTGACCAGCCCTGTTCCTTTAATATCTCAATTGGTCAACATGTCATTTGCGTATCCGGGTTTCCCTTTCATCGCCTTAAAATACGAGAAAATTACTTACAGCTTGTAAACAGCACAAGTTGGCAACAAAAACAGGCAGACCTTCGCCTGCTATGCATGCATCAAACCGTTGAAGGAGCGAAAGTGGGGCCGTCCGATTACACCTTTACAGGTGGGGATGATGTTATTCCGTTTGCTCACTTGTCGGATGACTTTGATTTACATCTTTCAGGGCATATACACAGGCGACAAATCCTTTCTACTCAACAGGGGACTATTTCAATAATCTATCCCGGCTCGACAGAACGGACATCGTTTGCGGAAAGAGATGAACCAAAGGGTTTCTTTGATATCATCCTGCAAAAAAAGAATGAAAAATGGATCAAAACCGGGGTGACTTTTAAGAGATTGCCGACACGTCCCATGGTCGACCTTACTTTAGATCGATCCGTAACAAGCGATAACCTCGAAGAAACGATCAGGCAACGGATTAAGCAATTTCGTTCCGATTCCATAATCCGTTTTCGACTTCATCCGAAGTCACAGGATCTCAGACAGATAATAACCAGTAAAAAGTTAAGGGAACTGTTACCAGATACGATGAATTTCCAGTATGGCCTGGAGTTTTATAAAAACCGTTATCCCGATCGTAACCGGAAGAACTGATTTCTTAACCGGTCCTTCAAAACGGAGGGCAAGATAGTTTGGGAGGTTATATGGAAAGATCAGCAACCCTGACAAACTCGTTTTCAATCAACCAGATTAAGGCATCTGCTCTTGCCTGGGCTTCGGTATCTCTTTCAATGGCAGGGAAAAACTCCCACTCCACATTATCCAGTGAAGATTGAAACCAGATATAATAAAATTCACCCCTGCGGTTGCCAATGGTACCTTGAATGTAGAGATCCTCGTCTTCAAGGTTCAGTTCATAAGGCAGAAGGATTCCCAATTCTGCCGTTGTGAAAGCTGAATAACAGGTATCAGCGGTTTCATCATTTTCTTCTTTTATCGTCAGCTTGAACGCTGCAGGATCACTCCGGTCCTTGCCTTTCGCACTCCAGTAAAAGGTAGTTGGCAGAGCAACGCCAAGTTCAGCCAGCTTTAGAGATTGCTCAAATGTACAAACCTGATCTTCAAGTTTCATATTGAATATTGATTAAGCATTAAGTAGCCGCTTACCCAGAATTCTTTTCCTCAGCTTAAAAAGGATCAACCCCAGTACTAAAACACCAATGACAATGCCGACGCCCAGTTTTGCTGTTTTTGCAATCTCAAGCAGGCTCTCAATCTTGTCACCCAGGAAATAAGCCAGATACACCCAAACAGGAACACTTATTAAAGCTGCCAGGGCGTCCATGACAAAAAAGACATGAAAGGGAACTCCCATGATACCTGAAGTAAGATAAATCGGTGCTCGTAATCCGGGAGCAAAACGAGAGGTAAAGCAGATGATCCTTGCGTTTTTTTGGATTTTTTCTTCCGCTTTTTTGATGCGGGCTTCCGTAAACATTCTTCGAAACAGTGGCCATTGGAAGACCTTTCGACCAAATATTCGGCCAATCCAATACATAAAACTGTCACCAACCAATACCCCGATCATGCCCACCAGAAAAGCCCCCGTCAGGGTGATTCTCCCTTTAAATGCCAGGAATCCTGCGGCAAATAAGGTTATATCTTCAGGCACCGGCAAACCCAGCCCGCAGGCAAACAGTATAGCAAGAATCATTGCATAAGCCTGAAAACCGCTTAAACCAATAATGAAAAGGTAAACCTTGGATGCAATAGATTCAGCTTGCATACAACTTCTTCATATGAGGAATTAAAAAATCCAGGGTTGGCACGAAACGCAACTGTATCAGCAAATAACAGACTTGTTACATGCAAAACGCCTCTTGAGCAAATCCATAAAACCAGCTTTATTCTGCTCAAAATCTGGAAATATCCGATTTACTCAAATTCCGCAAATCTTTCCTTACCCGGAATTGATACAAAACACGGTATCTGACGAGAACAATATCTTTAAGACCTTATGCCATGGACCTTTAAAGATGAATAAATAATCGTTATTTTTTTGCAAAACCCCATACGGCAAACAAAGGGTCGGATTTTTTTCGTTGCCCAAAATAAAGATCGGCTTCCGGTCTGGAATAACCTCTGATTGTTTCCGTGTGAAAGCTTTCAAAGCTGTCTGCTTTTTT
>JAKSDL010000418.1 GCA_022360105.1 Pseudomonadota bacterium | reverse complement strand
AGTGTCATTAAGGTAAGAGAATTTGGACTGATAGTCATCCTGAACCAAGGGAGAGGTCTATCATAGTCCTTAAAAGACTCTTCGCTATTCTCCGGAATGACACATTCCCGGTGATCTTTCCTTAAGTTAATGACATTGGGCTAAGGCGCATATCTTTATGAAGGTCAGACTGTTATCAAAAATCTGTCATAGTGTATCAATTGAAAGCGATAAATCAAACTCGAACCCTGGCCTCATGAAAACGAATTCAACGGATTCAGGTTTTGAGATCTATTTAGGCAATCGAATTGAAAAGACAGTCCCTTTACCGGGAGTGGATTCCACATCCAGGGCACCGTTGTGATTGTTTGTGACGATCATATAGGAGACTGCCAAACCCAGTCCGGTTCCCTTGCCCACGTCCTTTGTTGTATAAAACGGCTCAAAAATGCGTTTGATCACATCCTGACTCATCCCCGGACCGTTGTCTTCAATTTCTATTAATCCCATGCTGTCTTCATTTTTTGTGCGAATTATTATCATCGAAGGAGCATTGTGACCTTTGTTTTGAAGGGCTTGTGCAGCATTTTTGATAACGTTTAACAACACCTGTTCAATTTCCGTCTCATTGCAGACAATGCTATTCAGGTTTGGATCGTACTGTCGGATAATGGTTATTTTTTTAAAGTCATAATTTTTGGTGAGATTAAAATCATTCCCTACAAAAACCAATGCTCTTTCTACCAGTTTGATAACTGTAACCGTTGATTTGACCGATTCACTTTTACGGGTAAACTGCAACATATTGGATATAATTTCTGAAGAACGGTGTCCTGCCTCCTTGATTCCGTCAATATAACGGCTGATCTTTCTCTCTTCCAGATAAGCAGCCATTTTATCGAGATCGACACCGATTTCTCTGGCTACATCTCTGTTTTTCTCTAAACTTGAAGAGAGGCGATTGGAGACCATCTGCACACCTTGCAAGATAACACCCAGCGGATTGTTTATTTCATGTGCTATACCTGCCGTAAGACAGCCAATTGACGCCAGTTTGTCAGTTTGAATCATCGTTTCTTCCATCTGAATTCTGGCTGTTATATCGTCTAATCTGATCACAGCACCCAGTTTTTCTCCTGTGCGAATGGGATAAACCAACAACTCCATAAATCGTGATCCATCCTGAAAGTCGATCGGTAATTTATTTTGTTGATACGTTTTATTCATAAAAATAGCCTGACGAATTTCATCCATTTCCGAATTCAATTGAGGAAAAATGTCCATCAGATACTTCCCCTTGGCTTCGGATGCCTTACAGCCCGTAGCCTTTTCTGCCTGCTGATTCCAATGGCTGATGCTTAAATCTTCACCCAACCCAATGATAACCGAAGGCATAAAATCGATGATGTTTCGAAGATATTGTCTTAGTAGCCTTTTTTCCTCTTCGACCTTTACCCGTTTGGATATTTCCTCGAATAGCTTTTCGTTGGATTGTTTCAAGTGTTCGGCTTTTTGATTGGCCATTTGCAGTGATTCTTCCAGGCGGACCAGAATCATCTGGGGAGCAATGACCATTAAAAGCGTTCCCAGTCCGAAAACAACTATCGCTGTAATCCAGGCCAACCAGGATTTAGAGGTTAGCAAGTGGTACTCATAAATCACAATAAGTTCAGTTGTCATGATGTAAGCAATAAACAGAATAGCAACAAGCCCAATGACAATTAAGACCAGACTGCGCCTTAAGCTGAACAAAATTGAACAGGCAAAGCAGGAGGTGATCATCAATTCCAGACCGATACCACTGAGACCTAATCTGGAAAGGATGGCAACCGACAGGCAAAACAACCCAATTACAAGGGTTGCACCACTTGGGTAATATTTTCTTTTGAGACTAAATATGAAACTGGTAAAAAATAAAAAATAAGCAATGGCATAAACGATAGAATAACCCCACCGCCCTTGATACCAGGTTTGGTATACACCTGGTATCACAGCAAATATACCCGGAAGCAGGCAAAAGATCAGTATCCTGAACAGGATGACCTGTTTAACCTCCTGTATTTCAAAGCTATCGGGCAATTGACGTCTAAAGATACTGATAATGGATGGATAGTTTCCCATGAATCCCCGAGAGTCATTTTACCATTTCAAATCTGCAAAAATCAGGATACGACTGTTTTTTGCAAAAAAAAGTGACATTTTACTTTCAGATTCGGCAGCCCGTCAAAGATTGACCTCCTTGGCCATGAAGCCGGCAAAAAATTATAAGCTATTATCACGGGTAGACAATTCCCGCTGGTCTGAGGGGTAGCAACATATGAAAAGTTACACCACCACCCAGGTTGCTTTCGGCCCAGATTCTTCCATTATGGGCATCCATAATTTCTTTGCAGATTGCCAACCCTAAACCTGTACCTCCAGCCCCGGAGGATGTTGTGCTGCTTTGCACAAACTTATCGAATACGGAAATCAGCTCGGCTTCAGGGATGCCAACCCCTTCATCTTTTACCGATAGCACTAATGCTGGAATCGTGTCTTTATCAGAGGACCGTCTACCTTTTGGTAAACTGCTTTCTGAGATTGATAGCTCGATGCGTTTGTGTTTTGGTGTGTATTTCAAGGCATTGGAAAGAAGATTTCTGATGACCTGCCCCACCCTGAAATCATCACAGGTTATTCTGGTTGGGGTTTTGGGTTCAATCAAGGTGAGATCAATTTTTTTCTCGATGAGGAACGTGCCAAATTCTTCTGTGACGGATTGAAGGATCTCCCATAGATCATGATTCTCCATTGAATACACCATTTTGCCGGATTCCATTTTGGAGAGATCAAGAAGATCATTTAAAAAAATCATTAATCGATCGGCGGATTTTCGAATCTGGGAAAAATAGTAGAGTAGTTTTTCTTTTGGTCGTTCGATTTTTCGAATTCCACTGCTGGAATAACTTAAGACCTGGTGCATGGGATTTCTCAGCTCATGTGAGACATTGGCCAGAAAATCTGTCTTAGCCTGATTGGCAGCTTCCGCTTTTTCTTTTGCATCAGCCAACTGGTGAGCGTGTTCATCCAACTGGGCTCGGGCCTGTTTTAGATCAGCCCTGGCATTACGAATTTGCCGACGTTCCTGTTCGAATCGTTTTGCCTTTTCCGTAGTCATGGTCAGTTTATCTGTCATAATCATGGCAAAAAGCCTGTAAAGAACAGCTTCCAGTTGCCGTGAGTGCTTTTGAGCGTATGAACCAATTTCGTTGGTATCAATACTAAACACCTTTACTTCACCGATGGCTTTGACCGTGGCAGTGCAATGTTTTTTACTGACCACACTCATCTCACCAACAATATCCCCTTTTCTTTTAAGTTCCAGAATCGGCTCATTTTCCAGGTATATTCCCAACCTTCCTCCCAGCAATAGATGAAATGCATTGCATGCTTCCCCCTCTACCAGAAGTTTGGTGCCGTTTTCATAACTTTTTAGTTTGACAATTGGCATCAGGGTGTTCAACTCAGCATCAGTTAAAACACTGAATAATCTTGACTTTCTTAAATATGTAAATGCATTTTCACCTTCAATCAGCATTTCATTGACCGATTGTTTTGCCATTTTGACGCACCACTTTCTAAATCATAATGTATTCAGACCTTTCAAAAAGAATCGCTGCTTATTATCTCAAAAATCGGGTGTAAGAACAAGATTTTAGTAGATACTTTTTCTTCAGATAGGCAACGTGTTTGCATCACTTGTCAATAAATCAGCATATTCCGGCTCTTTACGATGGCAATCTTTCCTGCTTTATAAAGTGAGCTGTAATGTATATGTTGCTGTAAAAAAATGTGTTTATCTTCTCCCAACGTTTTTTAATGAGCTTACGTTTTTGATGAAGCATTTAAAATCCTGTGCCTGGAAAAATATAATAAATTTGAATCTGATTTAACTTTTCACAATCAATCAATTAAAATAGATTCTAAGTGTCAAAACCTTGTACACTAATACAAAACTCCTATAATAAAATAGAATTAACCAAGCTTATTTGGATTTTCGTATGTGTTATCTCGGATATTCCAATCATTGCCGGTCTTAAGCTATTTAGTCCGGACTTTTCACCAACTCTGGCAGAGGAGGAATTATGAGACTGTCTTTAAAAGCAAAATTAATTGGTATCGCAATTGTTCCGCTGTTGGTGACGATAGTAGTATCCACATTTATCTCCGTTAGTTCTATTGTATCTCAAGGCAATCAGAGGGTAGAGATATACAGGGAACGACTGAACAGGGATGTTGAAGAGCGCCTGCAAACAAGAACGGAAATAGCTGTAAATGCTATTCGTAAGTATTACAACGACGAGGATAGTGAGGTGTCAAAGAAAGCGGCAATGGAAATGGTCAAAAACCTGAAATATGGAAAAAGCGGCTATTTCTGGATTAACGATTTTCGACCTATGATGGTGATGCACCCCTACAGCCCACATTTGGATGGAAAAATGCTGGATACCTTCAAAGATCCCAACGGTGTGTTTTTATTCAATGAGATGGTCAAAGTATCAAAAGCGAATGGAGAAGGATTTGTCCCCTACATGTGGCCTAAACCAGGTTTCGAAAATCCTCAACCTAAAAATTCATTTGTGAAGGCCTTTAAAGAATGGGGATGGATCATTGGCACGGGTGTTTATATCGATGATATTGACCGCTTGGTAGATCAAGAAAGGGCCAAAATAGATGATGAAATTCAATCTACAATTTCAAAAAATATAGCTATTGGTGTCATTTTGATTCTGATAATCGGGGTTATAGCCTATTTCATTGTCAATAATACCCTGATTAAGCGAATTTATGATCTGGTTAGCTCCCTCAAAACGGCAGAAGAAAAAGCCGATTTCTCCATGCGCCTGGATTCGGATGGTACCGATGAGATCGGTCAATCAAAAAAAGCCTTCAATTCAATGATATCCTCTATTGAATCCTCCATATCAAGTCTTAATACAGTGCTGGCAGCCGTATCCCAGGGAGATTTATCACAAAAAATAGATAAGAAAAGTAAAGGTGACCTGGAACAGTTAAGGATCAGTACCAATCGATCGGTCGAGATGCTGCAGGAGATCATCAAGGATATTAAAAAAGCAAGTATGCAGGCAAACCTGGGTGCCGATGAGCTGGCTAAATCTTCACAAAGCCTGGCATCCGGAGCCAGTCAGCAGGCGGCTTCGCTGGAAGAAATTTCATCTTCCCTGAGTGAAGTGGAATCCCAGACTAAAACCAACAGCGATCATGCAACGTCTGCCAAGTCACTCTGCAATCAAATGCTGGAAAGTATTGAAACCGGTAACAAACACATGAAAACAATGATCTCCTCCATGAATGAAATCAACGAGACCAGTAACAATGTGAACAAAATTATCAAAGTAATTGACGAAATAGCATTTCAAACAAACCTGCTCGCGTTGAACGCAGCCGTTGAAGCCGCCAGGGCCGGGAAATACGGGAAAGGTTTTGCGGTAGTAGCTGATGAGGTCAGAAATCTTGCCAGCAGGAGTGCTGAAGCAGCCAAGAATACCACCGATCTGATTCAGGCTTCCTTTAAACGAGTTGAAGAAGGCGTATCCAATTCCAGGGAAACTGCTAAAACCCTGGAAGATATTAACACCAGCGCCAGCAAAGTAAACGATCTGGTCACACACATTGCCGCAGCATCAGTGGAACAATCCACCGGACTCGAAGAAGTAAATAAGGGGCTTAGCCAGATCAACTCGGTGATTCAACAAAATGCATCCATTTCCGAACAGGCTGCTTCTGCTTCTGAAGAAATGTCATCTCTCTCCAAACAACTTCAGCTGCAAATGAATCAGTTTGTAACAACCGAAGAAGAATCAGAAAAAATAGAAGGAAGCGGACCAAAGCAGCTTCTCCTGGAAGAATTAAACGCTACAAAAGGTACCGATTAACTCATAATAACAGGCTGGTAACCTCCCAGCTATTTCAAGACTAATAGATCGTTGCCTCCCTTTCTTTAAAATACTTCAATAACTTTCTATTTACCTTCAACCATTGATTTTGGTCCGGCAATCCTCCGGTTATTCTTGCTTGGGACTGTAATAACGCCTTAAATAGGAACTAAGTCCGTCCAATCCGGGGAACAATACCCGCTCTGTAATATTGCACTGGTCTAATTTGTCACGAAATTCCCATTTCAATTCTGCCGGAATAATGATTCGTCTGTAGAGCTCGGGGTGGTTTGCCAACCAGTCATCAATGGCCCTTTGCGAATTTGGCATCACGGAGAACAATGCATACTGGTTGACTATACGTTCATCCATGGATGGTGGTTCAAAAAACAATAGAAACTCTCCATACTTTTTGAACTGATCGAATTCCTCCAGAGAGCGAATCACATCATGAAACAGTGAGTCATCCTTGGGACTTTTATCGTCCTTTTCCGGCCGGAAAAGTGCAGAAAGGAGTTCCACTGTGAATGCCTGGGCACCTTCAGTGTGAAGATAGTTTTTTAATTCTTCAGGAAGACGATTATGGGCCATCTGAAAATTGACTATCCAAATCACACCATCCAAATCATATTTTTCGTGATTGGCTGTGGCAAAATGTAGCGCAACATAAGGAGAATAAGTCCAGTCCATCAACCTTGTCGGAAGCCCATAATGCTGGGCAATAGTCAAAAGATGCCAAATAGAGGAACACTTTTGCGCAATATCTTCGCCATATTTCCTGAAACTTCGGAGCAAATGTTTTTCCAGACGCTGAAAATCGCCGTGCAGTCGGATTAACGATGTCCACAATCGATAGGATTGATCCGACAAGCCTCGATAAACAAAGGGAGAGCGAAATCGATGAATGTGATCATTCCATGATCCCCGGAATAATTCTTCCTGCAATTCCAGCCAGCTGTTGACAATAACGTCGTTTTTATGGGTTTCCATTGCCTCTCTATAAATTACTCGGTTGAAAGTAAGATTACCGGACAAGTGTGGCATCCATCCATTTTCTGACGGAATTGATCAAAAAAATTCCGGATGCTTTTTTTATGTCTGTCACCGTTATGGTTTCTTCCCTGATTTCCCCTTTTTCTAGCAAATAACGACGGAATGTTCCAGCCAGTAATCCACTTGAAACAGGGGGAGTTAGCAGTTCTCCCCCTATTTCAACCACCAGGTTTGAACGACACGATTCGGTAACTTCTTCTTTCTCATTCCAAAGAATAACATCATCACAGTCTGACCTGCTCTTCATAGCATCTTCATAAATCTTTCTGTTTGTGGTTTTATGATACAAATAACGATTGGCAGAACTAACAGGTTTGTCAGCAAGAAATACCCTTAAATCTGAAGATTTTATCCCTGACAACGAATCCCACACCAGCCTGAATTGACCATCTTTATGCAAAAGCAGTCTGATTTTTGCTGCTGATAAGGGAATCGATTTTTGAAATTCTGCCAGAGAAACGTTAATTTTTTTGAGGGGACAAACATAATCAAAATAATCAGCCGAATCTGCCAGTCGCTCCAGGTGGTTTTTCAGCAGGAAAAATCCATCCTTTTCAGTCCACAGGAGTGACTCTAGTAGTTGAAAATCCGGTTCTTGCTGCTTTAGAAAGTTAGCTTTCACCAGACATTCCCGGTATTCACTTTCAACTTCCGAATCCCAAACAATTCCACTACCAACTCCGTATTCCGCTATTCCTGTTTTTTTGTCCATCACCAGGGTTCGAATGGCCACGTTGAACCGGGCTCTGCCCTCCGGATCAATGTGGCCAATTGTCCCGGTGTAAATACCCCTGGGAGTAGGT
>JAKSDL010000309.1 GCA_022360105.1 Pseudomonadota bacterium | reverse complement strand
CGCAGATTTTAATTCCGTGCCATTCCGGGATTGGCTCGGAATCCATCGTGTAACATGCTGGAATAATGGATAGACTTCGGACCAAATCCGGAGTGACAAGTTTGAATTTAGATCAGTTAAATTCAGACAAATCGAAGATTTTTCTATTGCGACACAGTCTGAAAACGGATTCACCCTGCATTCTGTTTAGTATTTCACAGCAGCAATATGATGTTTCAGGTACCCAACTCCCAGGATTCAAGATAGGCTTCCTGCTCAGCTGTAAGAGAATCGATGGTGATTCCCAGGCTATCCAGCTTCAAAGAGGCGATCAGCTTGTCGATTCCTTCCGGGACTTTGTAAACCTTTGGTTGAAGCTGTACGGCACTATTTACCAGGTATTCGGCGCAAAGCGCCTGATTGGAGAAACTTAAATCAATCACTCCTGACGGATGTCCTTCAGCAGCCGCGAGATTAACCAAACGCCCCTCACCCAGCACATAGAGTTTTCTGCCATCTCTCAAGCGAAATTCCTCAAGATCAGCCCTGAGATGCTTTCTCTCGGTAGCCAGGTTTTCTAATGCCGGAATATTGCATTCCACATTGAAATGACCGGCATTGCATAGAATTGCCCCGTCTTTCATGGTTTGCATGTGGTGTTCGTCAATGACGTGCGTGTCTCCTGTAACCGTGCAAAAAAAGTCACCCAGGACAGCAGCTTCCGACATGGTCAACACCTGAAATCCATCCATAACTGCTTCTAAAGCCTTGATTGGTTCCACTTCCGTCACTATAACTCGTGCACCCATTCCTGAAGCTCGCTTGGCAATACCTTTTCCACACCAGCCGTACCCGCATACCACAAAGACTGATCCTGCCAAGAGCCTGTTTGTAGCTCTTACAATTCCATCAATAGTACTCTGACCGGTTCCATAACGATTATCAAACAGGTGCTTGGTTTCCGCATCATTCACTGCGATCACGGGATACTTCAGGATGTTTTGTTCCGCCATGCTTTTTAACCGAATCACCCCGGTAGTGGTCTCTTCTGTACCGCCTTTGATAGCCGTTATCAATTCCTTGCGATCCGTATGCAACGTTTTCACAAGGTCGGCACCGTCGTCCATGGTCACATTGGGTTCCATGTCCAGGACAGAATGGATATGCTGATAAAAGATGTCACTACTTTCGCCTTTTATGGCATAGACATCGATATCATGATCCACTACCAATGCCGCAGCAACATCATCCTGGGTGCTTAAAGGATTTGACGCACAAAGCCTTACCTCTGCACCACCTTCTTTTAAGGTTTGCATCAGGATTCCTGTTTCGGTTGTAACATGCAGACAGGCAGCTACCTTTACACCTTTTAGCGGTTTTTCTTCCGAAAAGCGGGTTTGAATAGAACGGAGAACAGGCATGGACTGGGCAGCCCATTCCAATCGACCTCTCCCCTGGTTCGCCAGGTTTTTATCTTTTATTTCCATGATCCAGTTTCCCATTTGTTGTTGAGCCTCACGGCTTCAGATTTTTGAATAACCTATCATCAACCCGGTTGAATTAATGATTATTGACTTTCATTTCATTTTAACAGAGGATTTAAGCATTACTGAAACTAATTATTATTAATCATATAATAAGAACTGCTAATGCTTCCGGATTTTAATCGCCTAAAGGTATTTTACCATATTTTCAAACATCAAAGTGTTGTGCAGGCTGCAAGGGAGCTTCATGTCACACAGTCTGCCGTTAGCCAGGCTCTCAACAAACTGGAAGAGGAAATTCAGCAATCTTTGTTTACCAGGGTGCATAAAAAACTGGTTCCCACGCCGGCAGGCATCCGGTTGTTTGAATCTATGGAGCCGTTTATTGCAAACCTGAAGATACAGCTGGAACTGATTCGGCATTCCCTTTCCGCCCCTTCGGGGTTGCTTCGAATTGGGGCACCTGTTGAATTTGGCGAAAAATACCTGGTACCGGCCTGTGCCGGATTCAGAGAAATTTATCCCCGGGTATCGTTTCAGTTGGAGTTTGGTCATCCTGATAAACTGATTCCCGTTATAAAAAAAGGAGACCTGGATTTTGCCCTGGCTGATATTTTCAATCGACAAGGCGAGTACTCAAGGGACAGGGCAATTTTGGATATTCAACCGATCTTTATTGAAGAGTTGGTACTTGCTTGTTCACAAAAATATTACGACCGGCAGTTAAAAGGGAGGCAGCAATTCAAAACCCTAACTGAAAGTGACTACATAACCTACCAACTCCATGCACCGGCGATCAAAGACTGGTTTCGTCATCACTACAAAAAGACCTCATCTCAGCTAAAAACATCATTGACCGTGGAAAGTGTCAGGGGTGTGGTGTCCGGAATCAGGCAACATCTTGGCCTGGGAATCGTTCCCTCACATCTGATAAACCGGGAAATTGAACAGGGAGGTATGGTGGTCATTCGAACCTCGGCCAGGGAATTGATTAATCAGATATCCCTGGTGAGATTACTGGATAAGGTACCTAATCTGACTGAAAAAGAGTTTATCACTTTCTTTCATGATTTTATTGAAAATGTCAGGAAGTAAAGGTCGATCTACCCAGGAGTTTCTGGCGGATCATTTTACCGGATAATTCCTTGATAAATTTTGTGGCTACCATGGCAGTCATGTCGGACACATCCCGCAGTGGATTGTATTCGACTATATCAGCCCCGACGATTGGAACCTGGATATTGTGAATAATGTTTACAATATCCCTGATATTCAATCCCCCGGGTTCATGATGGGATACTCCTGGAGCAAACGCGGGATCCAGAACATCCAAATCCATGGAGATATAAAGTGGTCCTGTCAATTCCAAATCGAGCGTGTGCTTAAAGCTTCTGGCCTCGATTACTTCCACTCCAAATTTATCGTTTTGTTGCTTTTGGTGATCTGTGAGTGTCCGAATTCCCACCTGGATAAGCCTGGTAACGAGCTTTTCCTCCATGATGCGGGCAAAAGGACTGGCATGCGAATATCTATTACCTTCAAAACTATCGTAGGTATCGGAATGGGCATCAAACTGAAGAATGGTCATGCCCTGGTAGTTTTTGCTGAAAGCTTTGATGATTGGATAGGTAATAGCATGGTCACCACCCAGGGAAAGCGTGTGTGCCCCTTTTTTAAGGTAACGGTCCATTTGGTTTTCTATCTGTTCAAATCCCTTAAGGCCTTTTTTGAGCTTGAGATCACCACAATCACAAAAAACATTTTCTTCTTCAATATTCACTCCCAGCTCAGAGTAGGAATTCGAAGAGCCGTTATACATTATCTCACGAATCTTGGCAGGTGCTTTGGCACATCCCTTCATGAATGATGAATTTTCATCGGAAGGAATGCCAATCATTGCAACAGCACCGGGAACAAAATTTTCTTCAGCTTTAGATACCATACTCACATCCAGTTTAGTGTTAATCCTTCAATTTGGCAGTGATTTCAGTTTTACCAGATCATTCCTTCACCCGGACCAAACCCAACGGCAACCGGATAAGGGATACTTGCCAGAATGACATTCTGAACGTAAGAAGCGAAACGTGCAGCTTCGAAAGAAGAATCTCTCGGGGCTATGACAGATCCTTCACTATCGTTCAGGATGACAATCGGTCCTGAATCTCTTAATTTAATGATATTGGGAGCAAATCACCTTTGTGATTTCCCAGTGTAAGTAAACCGCAAAAATGCAGTCAAGCTTTGTCTTAATGAATAAAAACCTGCGAGTTATCTCACAAAGGGCTTTGTGAAGATTGATTGACTTTCAGTTAAAAATATAGAGGATCAACTTGAACAGATTTCAGGCCTCATAACCTGATTTTACTTAACCAATT